>JBPCOR010000106.1:0-6434 GCA_051000035.1 Mycobacteriales bacterium
CGCATGATCCGGTCTCGGCGGCGCTCTCCGGGGTGCTCAGCACGCGGTACCAGACGATCACCGCGGCGACCGCGAACACCACGATGAAGGACATCACCGGCCATGCCCGGCGGCCGGCCCGCCGGGCCCGGCGGCGGCGGTACCAGCGGCCCTCCTGCGGGGGCGGCGACGTCACCGGCGGCCGCCGGGCATAACGGGCCCGGCCAGCGGTGGCGCGGGTACGGCGGCTACGGACACGACAGGCACTGTACTGATCCGCGGCCGGCGGCCCGGTGTCTCGACTGATCCGCGGCCGGCGGCCCGGTGTCTCGCCGCGAATGGTCTGTGCCTGATGCCGCCGCCACGCCAGTCAGGTACCGTGCTGGCTCAATCGCACGCTCGCCGCGCCGCCACCGGGTCCGGTGGCACAAGGCGAGCCCGGCGTCGCGGGCACATTTCGAGTGGGTGAGGCGTTACCCACGCGCTACCACACAACTTAGGAGTGACGCCAGCATGGCTACCGATTACGACGCCCCTCGCCGTAATGAAACGGACGAGATGGGTGAGGATTCTCTGGAGGCGCTGAAGGCCCGTCGGGCCGAGGCGCAGTCGGCCACGGTCGACACCGACGACGCTGATCTGGGCGAGTCGTTCGAGCTTCCGGGTGCGGACCTGTCCCGCGAGGAGTTGACCGTCAAGGTGCTGCCACGGCAGGCCGATGAGTTCACCTGCGCGAACTGTTTCCTGGTGCATCACCGTAGCCGGCTCGCCGGTGAACGAAACGGCGCACCGATCTGCCGAGACTGCGCGGCCTGAGCGTGGTCTGCCCCGGGGCGTGGCATCGACGCGACGATCGTGTGAGACACACCACATGACGGACCGGCCCGGTGACGGCGATCTCGACACGCCTCCCCGCCGCGACGAACCGAGCCCGACCCGCACGGCGGCCGACGCGGTGCTCGGGCTCGTCGCATCCGTACAGAGCGGGGTCGGTGGCCGGCGGGAATGGGCCGAGCGGCTGGCCCGAGTCGCGCGTGACCTCGCGGGCGCAGCCCGGCAGGCCGGGGTGCGCGGCGTCGCCAGCGGCAGGGTGCTTGCCGAGACGCTGACCGACGCCGCACCCAGGTTACCGATCCGCACCCGGCCGGCGCTGCTCGCCGACTTTCCGGGGCGCTCGGATGAAGAGCTCGCCGAGGAGCTGACGCGGGTTGCGGCGCGCAGCACCGCTGCGATCGGAGCCGCGGCCGGCGCGCTGTCCGCGGTCGAATTCACCGCACCTCCCACCCTGCTCGCGGCGCCGGTACAGCTCGCGGCCGAGACGCTCGCGGTGGCGGCCATCGAGGTGAAACTGCTGGCCGAGTTGCATGAGCTCTACGCCGCCGAGGTACCGGTCGGCAGCTCCGACCGCGCAGCGGCGTACCTGCTTGCCTGGGCCCGCCAGCGGGCCATCGGACCGGCGGGCTTCGGCGTTGGCGGCCTGCGCGGGGCCATCAGCCGCGAGCTGAAGCTGCGCCTGATCCGGCGGATGGGCCGCAATCTGACGACGCTCGCGCCGTTCCTCGCCGGTGCGGTCGCGGGCGCCGAGGTCAATCGGCGGGCCACGCGTTCGCTCGCCGGTCGGATCACCGCCGACCTGCGCAGCCGCCGACCCGCTCCATCCGGGTAGCCTTGCCCGCTGTGCAGGCCACTCCCGCTAACGCGACTTCCGCTGACCCGGGCGGGCTCGACCGGGCCGGGAACGACCCGGTGGACGTGACGGTCCTACGGCTCGACCGCGGCCTGCCGCTGCCCGGATACGCCAGGCCCGGCGACGCCGGAGCGGACCTGTGCACCGCCGTCGACGTAACACTGCATCCGGGCGAGCGCAGCACCGTGGCCACGGGCATCGCGCTGTGCATCCCCGACGGGTACGTCGGCCTGGTCCACCCGCGGTCGGGGCTCGCGGCGCGCTGTGGCCTGACGCTCGTCAACGCCCCAGGCACGATCGACGCCGGTTACCGCGGCGAGATCCGCGTCGCACTCATCAACACCGATCGGCGCACGACCGTGCAGCTGCACCGCGGTGACCGGATCGCCCAACTGCTGGTGCAGCGGGTGGAGCGGGTCCGGTTCCGCGAGGTCGACGCGCTGCCCGACTCCGCCCGGGGTGTGGGCGGCTACGGCTCCACCGGGGGCCACGCCACGCTCGACTCGGACGGACCGGGCGAGCGAGGGGGTCGGTGATGGCGTTGCGCCGATCGCGGCGCCGCCGCGACGAGGCAGGATCGGCGGACGGACCCGCCGAGACATCGGCGCAGGAGCCGCCCGCCGGGTCCGGCACCGGGCCGTGGGACAAGGCGCACGCACCGCAGGATGACCTCGAGCGGCTCGACCTCGGCGCCCTGCGGGTTCCCGTCGTACCTGGTTACGACGTGCAGGTGGAGGTGAGTCCCGAGGGGCAGGTGGTCAGCATCAACCTGCTCGGTCCCGGTGGCGGGATGCAGCTGGGCGCATTCGCCGCTCCCAAGAGCAGCGGCATCTGGGCCGACATCCGCCGCGAGATCCTCACCGGCATCTCCTCGCAGGGGGGCACCGGGCAGGAGTCCGAGGGCGCCTTCGGCCCCGAGCTGTCCGTGCTGGCGCCGGTGCCGGGCGGGCATCAGCGGCTGCGTTTCATCGGCGTCGACGGTCCGCGCTGGTTCCTGCGGGCGGTCCTGAGCGGTCCGGCCGCCACCGACGCCGCACAGGCCGCCGACCTCGAGGACACGCTGCGGCGGGTCGTCGTCGATCGAGGCGACGCACCGATGCCGGTGCGCGATGCGCTGCCGCTCGTGCTGCCGAAGGAGATCGCCGAGCAGATAGCCGAGCAGGACGGGTCGGCGCCCGACCCGCCGGATGGTGCTCCCGGCGCGTGACCCGCGTGACCCGCACCCTCGCCTACGGCGGCGAACCCGACCAGGTCGGCGATCTGCACCTTCCGGCCGGCCCCGGGCCGCATCCGGTCACCGTCGTCATTCACGGCGGATTCTGGCGGGCTGCGTATGCCCGGTCCCTCGGTACGCCGCTGGCCGCCGACCTCGCCGCCCACGGGATCGCCGCATGGAACATCGAATACCGCCGGGTCGGTGCGGGCGGTGGATGGCCGGCCACGCTGCACGACGTTGCCGCCGCGGTCGACCACATCGCCGAGCTGGCCGGGGAGTTCGCGCTCGACACCGCCCGGGTGACGGCCGTCGGGCACTCCGCGGGAGGTCAGCTCGCCGGATGGCTCGCCGGCCGGGACGTCCTCGCTGCCGGTGCGCCCGGCTCCGGTCCCCGCGTCCGGCTGATCGGTGCGGTGTCCCAGGCCGGCGTCCTCGACCTGCGCGACGCGGCCCGGCACCGCCTCGGCGCGGGCGCGGTCGAGGCCTTCCTGGGCGGGTCGCCGCGGCGGGTGCCGGAGCGGTATGCGATCGCGTCGCCGGTGCAGCTGATGCCCGCTCGGGTCCCGGTGGTCTGCGTGCACGGACGTGCGGACGACATCGTGCCGCTGCGGCAGAGCGAGCGGTATGCCGCTGCCGCCGGGGACCTGGGCCGCGTGCACGTCGTCGACGGCGGTCACTTCGCGGTGATCGATGTCGGCGGGCCGGCGTGGCAGTTGGCCGTCCGCGCGGTGTCCGGATGGCAGTCCGGGCCCGGCGCCGCATCGCCACGGCTACCCTGAAGTCATAGACGTCGATCTGCCGGGAGAAGTGTGATGGGCGAGCGGAGTTGGCTGGCACGTCGGGTGCGGCGCCTCGTCGCCGACGACGCTCAGCTCGACGCGGAGGACCTGCAGGCGCAGGTCCACCACGCCGGTGCCAACGAGGTGCGGCGCTGCACCAAGGGCGAGATCGTCACCGTCACCGGCCGGATCCGATCGGTCGTCTTCCGCCCCAAGGGCAGCACGCCCACGCTACGGGCGGAGCTGTTCGACGGATCGGGCACGGTCACCCTCGTCTGGCTGGGTCGGCGGCGGATCACCGGGATCGAGCCGGGGCGGCAGATCGTCGCGACCGGCCGCATCGCCGACTGCGGTGGCGTGCGCACGCTCTTCAACCCGCAGTACGAACTCAAACCGGTCTCCGCGTGAGCGATGACCCGGGCGCGCCGTCGGCGGAGACGGCGCGGACCGACGTAGATCCGCGTGCCGGGCAGGACGCCGCGACGCCACGGCGTGGTGCTGCCGTCGACATGCTGCTGCAGTCCATCGGCGGCTGGCGGGGGATGGTCGACTCCGGCCTGCCCGTCGTCGTCTTCGTCATCGTCAACGCGATCGCCGCGCTGCACACCGCGATCTGGTCCGCGCTCGGAGCGGGCGCGGCGATCTGCCTGTTCCGGCTGCTCCGTAGGCAGTCGCCACAGCAGGCGATCAGTGGCCTGTTCGCGGTCGGCGTCGCGGCGCTGATAGCGGCGTGGACCGGTCAGGCCCGCGGCTTCTTCCTGCTCGGGATCTGGCGCAACGCCTTCTACGGCGCGGTGATGCTCGTGTCGGTGCTGATCCGCCGGCCGCTGGTCGGGCTGGCCTGGGAGTACGTCGACGGCCGGGGCACCGCGTGGCGCGACGATCGGTCCCTGCTGTGGATGTACACCCTGCTCACCCTGCTCTGGACGGCGCTCTTCGGCGGCCGCGCCGTCGTCCAGCAGGTGTTCTACGTCCGCAACGCCACCGGCTGGCTGGCTGCGACCTCGCTGGCAATGGGCTATCCGCTCTTCGCCGCGGTGGCGGCCGTGACGGTGATCACGGTCGCTCGATCGCGCAAGCGGCGAACAGCACAGAGCTGATGTGCCCACCCGGTTCTCACGAAGCGGTTGCCGTCCCGAGCGCGGTGTGAATCTCCTCCTCCACGGCTTCCGCCGCGACGAAGAGCAACTCATCGAGAGCCTCCAGCGGCTCGTCCGGGCTCGGCACGATGACCCGGTCGCCGCGCAGGATGGTCACCAGGGTCGCGTCCCGGGGGAGTCGCAGGTCCCGGACCGGCTGCCCGACCGCGACGGAGTCCTCGCTCAGCGTCAGCTCGACGAGGTTCGTGCCGCCCTGGCGGAAGGTCATCAGCCGGACCAGATCGCCGACCGACACCGCCTCCTCCACCAGGGCCGCCAGCACGCGTGATGAGGACACGGCGACGTCGACGCCCCAGGACTCGTTGAACAGCCATTCGTTGCGCGGATCCTTCACCCGGGCGACGACCCGGTTGACGGCGAACTCGGTCTTGGCCAGCAGGGACAGGACGAGATTGGCCTTGTCATCGCCGGTCGCCGCTACGACCACGTCGCAGCGCTCCAGGCCGGCGTCCTCCAGCGAGGAGAGCTCGCAGGCGTCGGCGCGTACCCATTCCGCACCGGGGACCGACTCGGGCTCCAGGGCCTCGTCGCGGCGCTCGAGTAGCATGACCTGATGCCCGGATTCGAGTAGCTCGGCGGCGATGGAACGTCCGACGTTCCCCGCTCCGGCGATGGCGACGCGCATCAGTTCGACTCATCCGGCTCGGCGGAGGAGGCGGCGGCCACCCGATCTGCGATGTCATCAGTGACCAGGACATGGACCAGGTCACCCTCCTGCAGCACCGTCGCGGCGGTGGGCAGCAGGCCCTCGCCGAACCGCGTGAGGTAGGCCACCCGCGCGCCGGTCGCCTCTTCCAGCCTGCCGGTCGTCCGCCCGATCCAGCCCTGGTGCAACGTCAGCTGGCGCAGCGAGATGGTGCCGGTGGGCTCCCGCCAGTCCTCGGGGAGTCCTTCCGGGAGCAGGGTCCGGACCAGCTGGTCGATCGTCCAGCGGACCGTGCGCACCGTCGGAATGCCGAGCCGCTCGTAGACCTGACCCCGCTTCGGGTCGTAGATGCGCGCGACGACGTGCTCGACGCCGAACATCTCGCGGGCCACCCGCGCGGAGATGATGTTGGAGTTGTCGCCGCTGCTCACCGCCGCGAAGGCGTCGGCCTGCTCGATGCCGGCCTCAAGCAAGGTGTCGCGGTCGAAGCCCATGCCGGTGATGGCCCTGCCGTTGAACTCCGGGCCGAGCCGGCGAAACGCCGACGCCTGCTGGTCGATGACGACGACGTCGTGGCCGAGCTTCTCCAGCCGGCGGGACAGGCCCGACCCGACGCGGCCACAGCCCATCACCACGATGCGCACGACTCGTCCTTCCGGTGCGGCGGGGTTTCGCACCGGATGTTGGAGCGCCCGGCCGCGCCTGACGCGACCGTACACGCCGAGCGCACCGGCGCCGGTCGATCGGGTGCCATCGTCAACGGCCAGGGGTCGGGCGGCTCCCGACCGGGGGTGGCGCCCTACGCTTACCGCCGTGTCCTGGCTCACCGAGATCACCAAACGTGCCGTGCTGGGCCGGCCGCTACGCAGCGACCGGCTGGGCGAAACGCTGATTCCAAAGCGCATCGGGCTGCCGGTCTTCGCGAGCGACGCCTTGTCGTCGGTGGCCTATGCACCGGAGCAAATCC
>JBPCOR010000087.1:0-17888 GCA_051000035.1 Mycobacteriales bacterium
CCCCTGAGAGTTCTCTTTCTACACGCCCCCCGGGACAAAGGTCGGTCCCACCTACCCCGAATCGGGCCGGGCAGCCACGGCGGCGGTAACGACGATGTCGAGCTGGTGCTCGACGCCCGTGCGGCGGTCGGCGAGGGGGCGGTCTGGGACGGGACCGCCGGCCGGCTGGTGTGGGTCGACATCCCCGCCGGGCTCGTGCACCGGCTCGACCCGGCCAGCGGGTGCGACGAGTCATTCGACGTCGGGTAGCCGGTCGGCGCCGTCGCGCCGCGTGCGGCGGGCGGCTACGTCCTGGCGGTGCGGGACGGTTTCGCGTTCCTCGACCCGGCCGCCCCGGCAACCCGGACCGTCTGCGAGGTGGAGGCGCGGGACCCGCGGACCCGCATGAACGACGGCAGGTGCGACAGCACCGGCAGGTTCTGGGCGGGGACGATGGCCCTGGACATGAGCCCGTGTGCCGGATCCCTCTACCGCCTCGACCGCGACCTCAGCGTCGTGACGATGCTGGACCGGCTGAGCGTGCCCAACGGCATCACCTGGTCCCCCGACGACCGGAGCATGTACCTGGTCGACAGCGGCGAACACAGCGTCGACGCCTTCGAGTTCGAGGCCGGGACCGGGACGATCCAGAACCGCCGCCGGCTGATCGAGATCCCGGAGCGGGATGGCCTGCCCGACGGTATGTCCATCGACGCCGACGGCTGCCTGTGGGTCGCGCTGTGGGGCGGCTGGGCGGTGCGGTGCTACGGGCCGGACGGAACCCTCCGCCGGCAGGTCGATCTGCCCGTCGCGCTGGCGACGAGCTGCGGCTTCGGCGGCGAGCGCCTCGACGAGCTCTACGTCACCTCGGCCAGCGAGGGCCTCACCGCCGATGACAGGGCCCGACAGCCGCACGCCGGCGGCGTCTTCCGGATCCGACCCGGGACGCAAGGGTCACCGGCCCGACGATTTGGAGGTTGACGTGAGCAAGCCGACCGCTTCCGGCGACGCCGCACCGGGGATCACCGAGCGGGGTGCCTCCCCCGGCGGCGGGGCCTATGCGCTCGAGGTGCCACCGGGCTGGAACGGGGACCTGCTGCTGTACAGCAGAGGCCTGCCGATGGGTCGAGACGATGCCCCGTGGCAGGACGGCGACCCCCTGATTCGTGTCCTTCTCGACGAGGGGTACGCGGTCGCCGGCACCGGTGGACCGATGTTCTGGCCGCTCGAGCCGACGTTCGGCAACCAGGAGGCGCTGCTCGACCGGTTCGCCCGTCGCGTCCGAGAGCCTGAGCGCACGGTCGCCTGGGGCCTGTCGATCGGCGGCATCATGACCGCGGGCCTGGTGCAGCGCATCCCCGACCGCCTCTCCGCGGCCCTGCCGCTGTGCGGCAACCTGGCCGGTGCGGTCGGGATCCACAACCGCGAGCTGGACATCGCATTCGTGATCAAGACCCTGCTCGGAGCCGACTCCTCGCTGCAGCTCGTGCTGATCTCCGATCCCGACGCTAACCTCGCCACCGCACGCGCGCTGCTCGAGCAGGCCCGAGGGACACCGGCTGGACAGGCCCGGCTGGGTCTTGCCGCGGCGATCGGCAACATCCCCGGCTGGCACGACCCGCTGACGCCCGAGCCCGCCCGGCACGAGTTCGGTGAGCGCCTGCGAAACCAGCTCCGTTGGTACGACGAGGTCTGCTTCCTCGTCTACTTCCTGCTGCGGGCGCAGGTCGAACGCCGAGCCGGCGGCAACCCGTCCTGGAACGAAGGCGTCGACTACGGGACCCTGCTGGAACGCTCGACCAACCGGGACGAGGTGCAGGCGCTGTACGAGGCGGCCGGACTCGACCTCCAAGCGGACCTCGGCATTCTCGCGGCGGCGCCACGCATCGCCGCCGACCCGGCCGCCGTCGGGTACCTCGAACGCAACATCGTCTTCTCCGGTGACCTCGCAGGCGTGCCCGTGCTCACCCTGCACACCGACGGCGACGGGCTCGTCACGCCCGACAACGAACATGCCTACGCCGATATCGTCGCCGCGGCCGGGCAGCAGCAACTGCTGCGGCAGCTCTTCGTCCACCGGGGTGGACACTGCACGTTCACGGTGGCCGAGGTACTGGTGGCGTTGCGCGCCGTGCTCGAGCGAGTCGACGCCGGCAGCTGGCCGGTGCTCGAACCCGCGGCGCTGAACGCCGCCGCCGCCGTGCTCGGCGAGGAACGGAACATCTTGGTCCGCGGCGGCGAGCCGGCCACGCCGGCGTTCGCCGCGTTCGTCCCGCAGGGCTTCCCGCGCCCGTACGACGCGCGCGACATCGACGACTCGAGCCGGACATGAGCGAACCGCTGGTTGAAGTAGTCCGGTCCGTCCTGGTCGAGGGGATCCACCGAGGTGACCTCGCCGTCGTCGACGCATCCGGCCGACTGCTGGCATCCGTCGGAGAACCGGTCACGAAGGTCACGTACTGGCGCTCGGTCGCCAAGCCCTTTCAGGCACTTCCCGTCCTCTACAGCGGCGCCGCCGAGGACCGCGGACTGACCGCGCAAGACCTCGCACTCATCGTCGGATCGCACAACGGCGAGCCCGTTCGCGTCGACCGCGCCTCGACGCTGCTCGGACGCATCGGCGGCGGTCTCGACGACCTCGCCTGCGGCGCGCAGCTCCCGCTCGACCCGCTGGCCGCGGCAGAGCTGCGGGGCGCGGGCACCGCACCGACCGCCCTGCACAACAACTGCTCCGGGAACCACCTCGGCATGCTCGCCCTGGCCGACAGGCTCGGCGTACCCCGCCGCGGCTACCGGACGGCGAGCCACCCCGTCCAACGGGAGATCCTCGACTGCCTCGCCCGCTTCACCGGCCTGCCGCCCAACGAGATCGCCCTCGGTGTCGACGGGTGCGGCGTCCCCTGCTTCGGCACCAGCGTGTACCAGCTGGCTCTCGCCGTCGCCCGGCTGATGAGTCCAGAGGACCTCTGCGAGCCCGATCGCAAGGCGGCACGGGCCGTCCGGGAGGCAATGGTCACCCACCCGTATCTTGTCGCCGGCCGGGACCGTTTGGACACCGACCTCATGCGGGTCGCGGCGGGCGCGGTGGTGGCGAAAGGAGGCGCGGGCGGCGTCCAGTGCGTCGGAGTCCGCGGCGGCATCGGAGTCGCGGTGAAGATCGAGGATGCGGGTGGCCCGTCGCCGGCGCATCCGGGCGCAGTCGCCACCCTCTCGGCCCTGCACCAGCTGGCCGTCCTGGACGACGCGCAGATGACCGCACTGCACACCTACGCCCGCCCGGCCCTACATACGGTCGACGACGACCAGGTCGGTGCGGCACGCCCAGTCTTCACGCTCGACCCGGTCTTCACGCTCGACCCAGCCTTCGACGCCTCCGCCCCGTCGGGAGATCACACATGAGCCGGCCACTGGACCCGGAGACGCTGGCCTACCGCCTGTCAATTGCCGGCGAGCCGCAGATCCGTCCGGACGGCTCCGAGCTGGTCTACTCCCTCAGCACCGTCGACGCCAGCACGCACCAGCCGCGGAGCCGGCTCTGGTCGTGCGCGATCGACGGGACGCAGGCGCACCCCCTCACCAGCACTGAGCAGAATGCCAGCGGCCCGCGATGGTCACCGGACGGCACCCGAATCGCCCACACCACTGTCGACGACCGCGGCGCAGCGCTCGTCGTACTCGACCCCCGTCCAGGCACCGAGGTGCACCAGATCACGCACCACACGCAGGACATCGCCGGACTGGCCTGGTCGCCGGACGGTCAACGGATCGCTTACACGACGCTGTTCGACCCCGACAATCCCGGCGAGGACCCGGAGCCGCCCGGCGCGGCACCCCAGGTGCGAGTGACCCGACGGCTGGACTACAAGGAAGACGGCCGCGGATACCTGGGCGACCGACGCCGGCAGGTCTTCGTCGCCGACGTGTCGGGGGCGAGCAGCCGACGCCTGACCAGCGAGCCGGTCGACCACGACGCACCCCAGTGGTCCCCCGACGGCGGCCGGATCGCTACGCGCGTGCACCTGCGCGACCACGCTGGCATGCAGCTCGTGCTCCTCGACGTCGAGACGGGCCGCATCGAGCGGATCGGACCGGGTGAGGGCATGGTGGAGCACTGGAGCTGGTCGCCCAGCGGCGAGCACATCTTCTTCGCCGCCGATCCCGAGCAGACCCTTCAACCCGACTACTACCTCTACCGCCGCGCCGACAAGCACATCCGCCGGCTGACCACCGACCTGCGGTCCTCCCCCGATGACTCGCCCCCGGTGTGGCTCGATACCAGCCGGGTCCTCGTCCACGCCGTGCACGCCGGCGCCAGCCGTCTGGAGCTGGTCGACGTGGACTCCGGCGACGTACACCTCCTCGCGACCCACAACTCGCGCAACACCGGGCTAAGCGTCGACCGGACCGGCCGGTACATCGCCCAGTCGCAGGCCACACCCACGTCGATCGGTGAGATCTGCGTCCAGGACCGTGAGCTCGGGCTGGTGGCGACGGTGACCGACCACAACGCCGCCGTGCTCGCAGAACGGCCGCCCGCCAGCTGGGAGACCTTCCAGGTACGCCGGGGCGAATTCACCATCGACGCCTGGCTGCTCAAGCCGCCCGACTTCGACCCAACCTGCCGCTACCCGGTCGTCCTGGACGTCCACGGCGGTCCAAGCGCCAACTACGGCTACGGCTTCCTTGCCCACGAGCAGTGCCTGGCCACGAACGGCTTCCTGGTCGTCTACGCCAACCCACGCGGCTCCACCTCGTACGGACGTCACTTCGCCGAACAAGTCGTCCGGGACTGGGGCGGGGGCGACTACGAGGACGTGCTGGCCGTGCTCGACACGCTGCTGGAGCGCCCGTACGCCGACCGGGACCGCACCGGGATCTTCGGCATCAGCTACGGCGGCTACCTGACGTCCTGGGCCATCGGGCACTCGGATCGGTTCGCCGCCGCGGTGTGCGGAGAGCCGATCTTCGACCTCGAGTCCGACTACGGCACCAGCGATGTCGCATTCAACGGACTCGAGCACCACGGCGGGGGGCCGCCGCACGTCGAGTCGCAGTGGTACGCCGCCCACTCGCCCTCGACCTATGCGCACCGGACGCGCACGCCGACCCTGATCTTTCACGGCGAGGCCGACAACCGCTGCCCGATCGGGCAGAGCGAGCAGATGTTCGTGGCGCTGCGCAAGGCCGACTGCGAGGTTGAGTTCGCGCGCTACCCGGGCGGCTCGCACATGTTCTTCGCCCAGGGCCTGCCCGAGCACCGGGCCGACTTCCTCGCGCGCACCCTGGCCTGGTTCAAGGACCACCTCGGGGAGCCGAGCCCGGCGAGTCCGAACCTTGACAGGCCCGCCCAGTCGTGAACAGAATCTGGGTCTGCGCTACAGAATGCCGCCGCGACAACCCCCAGGGAGCGGATGTGACCCATCGCAAGCTCCTGATCCGTGGCGTCTCGATCGTGGTCGCCGCTGTCACCGCCGTGGGCATGGCGGCCGCCCCGTCGGGAGCCGATCCCGGCCACCGGACGGGCCACTTCCACGCTGGAGCACCGGGCGCCGGCGACCCGTACTTCCCGTTCGCCGGCAACGGCGGCTTCGACGTTCGCGACTACCGCCTGGTCCTGTCCTACGACCCGCCGACCCACCGCCTGACCGGCACCGCCGTGGTGCGTGCCGTCGCGAGCACCAACCTGGACCGGTTCGACCTCGACCTGCGCCGCGACCTGGCGGTCTCGTCGGTCACGGTCAACAAGCACCGGGCCAGGTTTGTCCGGCAGGGGATGCAGGAACTGGTCATCTCGCCGCGGCCGAGACTGCACGCCGGCCGCGCCTTCACGGTCGTGGTGTCCTACGCCGGCCGGCCCAAACCCGTCATCGACCCCGACGGATCACTCGACGGCTGGATCCCGACCGATGACGGCGCGTTCGTGGCTGGGGAGCCGCAGGGGTCACCGGCGTGGTTCCCGGGCAGCGACCACCCCTCGGACAAGGCGACGTTCAGCACCGTCGTGACGGTGCCGGCGGGAACCCGTGTGGTGGGCAACGGCACACTGGTCGGGCACCGGGCCGCCGCCGGCCACGAGACGTTCGTCTGGCGCGAAGCCAACCCGATGGCCACCTACCTCGCGACCGTCACGATCGGCCGGTTCGACATTCAGCAGAGCACCACGGCAAGCGGAATTCCGGTCTACGTCGCGATCGATCCCCGGGAGAAGGCCGCGTCCGCCGGCGTGGTCGCCCAGATCCCCGCCATCGTGCACTACTTCGAGCAGCGTTTCGGTCCGTACCCGTTCGCCTCGACCGGGGCAATCATCGACCATGCCCACTTCGTCGGCTACGCCCTGGAGACGCAGACCCGGCCACTGTTCGACCGCGCCCCCGACGGCATCAACATGGCGCACGAGCTGTCCCACCAGTGGTACGGCGACAGCGTCACGCTGACCCGGTGGCGCGACATCTGGCTCAACGAGGGCTTCGCCAGCTACGCGTCCTGGCTCTGGAGCGGACACATCGGCGGTCCGACCCCCCGGCAGCTGTTCAAGCAGATCTACTCCACCCCCGCGGACGATGAGTTCTGGCGCATCCCCCCGGCCGACCCGGGTTCGGCGGCGAGAATCTTTGCCGGCCCGATCTACGCGCGCGGGGCGATGACCCTGCAGGCCCTGCGGGTCAAACTCGGCGACGACACGTTCTTTCGGGTCCTGCGCGACTGGGCGAGACAGCATCGGTACGGCAGCGCCAACACGCCCGAGTTCATCCGGCTCGCCGAGCGCGACTCCGGCGTCGACCTCCGACATTTCTTCGATGTCTGGCTCTACCGTCCCGCCAAGCCGACGTCCTGGTGAGGACGACCCCGCTCAGCAGGTCGGCACGCGCCGAGCACGCTCTGCTGGCACGCACCCCGTGGGAGAAACCATGAAGCGCCTCCAGGGCATCGCGGCCATCGCCACTGTGGCCATAGTCGGCCTCGCCGGATGCACGAGCAGCAGCGCCAACAGCGCGCACAAGCGGGCCGGAACGCAGAACGCGACGCAGAGCGGGCACCGGGGAGGGACGCTGAACCTGCTGACCCTGGACAACCCCGGCTCGATCGACACCGCCATCAACTACGGGACCGCGTGGGCGGAGGAGGACGTCGTCTACGACGGCCTCGTGGCCTACCGCAAGACCGCCGCGGCCGCCGGCACGAAGCTTGTCCCCGATCTGGCGACGGCGATCCCGAAGCCGACCGACGGTGGCAAGACCTACGCCTTCACCCTGCGGCGACAGATCCGATACTCAACCGGGACGACGCTCAAGCCGAGCGACGTCACCAACACATTCGAGCGGATGTTCAAGGTGCAGGGCCCGACCGCGGGGGCGTTCTACCACGGCATCGTCGGGGCACCGGCCTGCCTCGCGAAGCCGGCGACGTGCGACCTGGCCAAGGGTGTCGTGGCCGACAACGCTGCGAACATGGTCACCTTCCACCTGCTGGCGCCGGACGGCGAATTCCTGGACAAACTCGCCCTCGCGTTCGCGTTCGTCGTGCCAGGCACGGTGCCGAACACGGACGGCGGCAACAACGCCAGGCCGGGCACCGGCCCGTACAAGTTCGCGGAGTACACGCCCAACAAGCAGATCCGGCTGGTCCGCAATTCCTACTTCAAGCAGTGGTCCGCGCCAGCCCAGCCGGCGGGCTACCCGGACGAGATCCTGCTGAAGTTCGCGCTGCCGATCGAAGCCGAGATCACCCAGGTCGAGAACAACCAGGCAGACGGCGTGGTCAGTGCCGAGTCCTTGCCCGCGGACCAGCTCAACGAGCTGAGCACGACCTACGCCGCCCAGACCCACCTGAACCCGGCGACTGCCCTTTTCTACATGGCGCTCAACGTGCGTGTCCCACCCTTCAACAACCTCAAGGTGCGTCAGGCACTCAACTACGCGGCCGACCGCGCCGCACTGGTCCAGATTCAGGGCGGTACAAAACTGGCCGTCCCGAGCTGCCAGGTCCTGCCGCCGAGCTTCCCCGGCTACCAGCAGTACTGCCCGTACACCGCCTCTCCGGCGCCGGACGGCCACGGGCCGTGGACGGCGCCAGATATGGCCAAGGCTCGTCAGCTCGTCACCGCCTCCGGCACGAAAGGCCAGAGCGTGGCGATCGTGAACCCGAACACGCCGCTCGGGAAGTCGACCGGCGTCTATTTCCAGGGGCTGCTCCAAACGCTCGGGTACAAGGTGTCGCTGAAGCTGCTGTCTCCTCAGGTCGCCAACACATTCGTGAAGGATTCGCGGCACAAGGTGCAGATCACGACGACGATCTGGTACCAGGACTATCAGGCCGCCTCGGACTTCCTCGTCGTACTGACCGGGTGCAGCGGCTTCCAGCCCAACTCCGGAGCAAACGCCAATATCTCCGAGTTCTGCGACCGGAAGATCCAACCGGACATGGACCGCGCGCTCGCCCTGCAGTCCCGCGACCCGGCCGGCGCGGAGCAGCTGTGGGCGAAGGTCGACCGGGAGGTGACCGACCAGGCCCCGATCGTCGCCATGTTCAACCCGAAGGTCGTGACCTTCGTCTCCAAGCGCCTCGGCAACTTCCAGTACAACCCGCAGTGGGGGCCGCTCTGGGACCAAGTGTGGGTGCAGTAGCCGCCCGGAGTGGTACGTGACCCACACGGCGCCCTCCGAGCATGCGGCGGTCCCCGTGGAAGGCGCTATCACGATCGCCGCCGGCAGAGGGCCGTGGGCCCTGGCCATGGGCAGGCTCTGGCACAACCGACCGGCGATGGTAGCGGCGGTCCTGCTGGTGATCATTATCGCATTCACGCTGCTGGCCCCGCTGTACGCCCACGACGTCGCGCACACAGACCCGTTCGGCTCGAACCTGGACGGCAGCACGATCGTCGGGGGCAAGAAGACAAATGTGCTCCAGCAAAGCGGCGGCCTCGGGATCGGAGTGACGCCGATCGGACCCACCTGGGACGTGCACCACTACTTTCTCGGCTCCGACAGCGACGGGCGGGACGTCGCCGCCCGGGTGCTCTACGGCGGCCGCGCCTCGCTGCTCATCTCCGTTGGCGCGGCCCTCGGGTCCGCGTTCGTCGCGTCGGTGCTGGCGCTCGTTGCCGGCTTCTTCGGCGGGCTGGTCGACACCCTGCTATCCCGACTGATGGACATGCTCTGGGCATTCCCCGTCTTCCTGCTCGCAATCTTGATCACGACGGTCTCGCTGACGCAGACCCTGCGCCTCGGACCGATTTCGCTCAACGCAAGCGGCGTCCTGCTACCGATCGTCATCATCGCGTTGATCTTCGTGCCGTTCCTGTACCGGCCGATCCGCGGCCAGGTGCTCGCCGTACGGGAAAGGGACTTCGTCAAGGCCGCGATTGTGCAAGGCGCCGGCGCAGGGTGGCTGCTGCGGCAGGAGATCCTCCCCAACGTCGCCAACACGTTGATCGTGTTACTGCCGCTCGTGATGGGCATCGACATTCTGGTGGAGTCCGGGCTGTCGTTCCTGGGCATCGGCGTGCAGCCGCCCGCGGCGAGCTGGGGCTCCATCGTCGGTGACTCTCAGAGCCTGCTCTACACCCGTCCCTGGGTCGCCATGGGCCCCGGCGTCATGATCGTGCTCACCGTGGTCTCCCTCAACGTGCTGGGCGACGGTGTCCGGGACGCGTTCGACCCGAACGTGCGGCGCCTGGTCCCAGCGGCCTAACCGTGGGCACCTTCATCGCGCGCCGTACGCTGTGGACGCTGCTCGTCCTGTTCGGCATCAGCGTCTTGGTCTTCCTGCTGTTCTTCTCGATCCCGGGAATCGACCCCGCCGCCGCGATGGCAGGGCGAAACCCCGACCCGCAGACGATCCGCGCCATCCGGCACTCCTTCGGGCTCGACCGCCCGTTGCCGGTGCAGTACCTGCTGATGATGAAGCACCTGTTCGTCGCTCGGGATCTGCAGTCCTACACGAACCGCGGGATCAAGGTGATCCCCGAGATCACCGCAGCAGCGCCGGTGACGTTGTCGCTGGTTGCCGGCGCGGTGGTGCTCTGGGTGGTATTCAGCATCACGATCGGGCTGGTGGCGGCGGTCTTTCGCGGCACGCCCATCGACCGAACGTTGATGATCCTCAGTCTGCTCGGCGTCGCGACCCCGGTGTTCCTGCTCGGTGAGGCCGTCAACATCGTCACGCAGAGCAGGTTCCACGACTCGGTACTCTTCCGCTGGGTGCCACCGCTGGGCTACACGCCTCTCACCCAGGACCCGCTGCTGTGGTTCAAGCATCTGCTCATCCCGTGGGTGGTGCTCGCCTCGGCCCAGTTCATTGGCCTCTACGCCCGCATCCTGCGATCGAGCCTGGTCGACGTGATGCACGAGGACTACGTCCGGACGGCACGGGCGAAGGGGCTCTCCGAGCGCCGGGTGCTGACCCGGCACGTACTGCGGACCTCGATGATCTCCTACGTCAGCCTGTTCGGGCTCGACCTCGGCGCACTCCTCGGTGGTGGCGTGGTGCTGGTCGAGGTGGTGTTCGCCCTGCCCGGTATCGGATTCCTCACCTTCCAGGCCGCATCCGGGCTCGACCTGCCCGTGATCATGGCCACCATCATGTACGGCGCGTTCTTCATCGTGCTGGCGAACCTGCTCGTGGATATCGGCTACACGTGGCTCGACCCGCGAATCCGGCCGGCGTGATGGGAGGCGGGTGAAGGTGTCGGAGCCGCTGCTCGAAGTCAGAGACCTGCAGGTTTCCTTCCGGACCGAGGAGGGCCTCGTCCGTGCGGTCGACGGCATCTCCTTCAGCCTGGACAAAGGCGAGGTGCTCGGGATCGTCGGCGAGTCAGGCTCGGGCAAGAGCGTGACGATGCTCTCGGTGATGCGCCTGATCATCGACCCGAATGTCGTGTTCGGTGGCGAGATCCTGTTCAAGGGTCGCAACCTCATGCAGATGCCCCGAGGAGAGATCCAACAGGTCCGGGGCGCCGAAATCGCGATGATCTTTCAGGACCCCATGACCTCGCTCAACCCCGTCTACCGCGTCGGCTGGCAGATCACCGAACAGATCCGGTCACACACACGGCTCTCGAAGCGCAAGGCCCGCGAGTGGGCGATCGAGCTGCTCGGGGACGTCGGGATACCGAACCCGGGGGCACGCATTGACGACTATCCGCACCAATTCTCCGGGGGGATGCGTCAACGCGTAATGGTGGCGATGGCGCTGTCTTGTAAGCCCGACCTGCTGATCGCCGACGAACCGACGACAGCACTCGACGTCACCATCCAGGCGCAGATCCTGAAGCTGATCAAGAAGTTGCAGAGCGAGTTCGGATCCTCGGTGGTGATTATCACGCATGACATGGGAGTCGTCGCGGACATCGCGGACCGGGTGCTCGTCATGTACGCCGGCCGCACCGTCGAGCAGGGCCGCAAGCGCGACGTGTTCTACGACCCGCAGCACCCTTACACCTGGGGGCTACTCGGCTCGATCGCCCGACTGGACCGGCCCAAGGGCGAACGGCTGGCGTCGATCCCCGGCGCGCCCCCGTCGCTGATCGCGCGGCCGTCAGGATGTCATTTCGAGCCACGCTGCGCCCACCGCTTCGACCGGTGCACCGTGGACGACCCGCGCCTCACCGCCAAGGTGGGCGACGATCACCTCGACGCCTGCCATCTCGACGCCGCCACCAAGCGGGTGGACCGCCCCGGCACGGTGGTGCCGACACCGCAGAGATCCTCATGACGCGATCGAGCGACGTCCTGCTCTCGCTCGACCATGTCCGGAAGTATTTCCCGGTCAAGGGGGGGCTCATCCCACATGGGAAGGCCAAGGTGCATGCCGTCGACGACGTGAGCCTGCAGGTGCACAAGGGCGAAACTCTCGGCCTGGTCGGCGAGTCCGGCTGTGGGAAGTCCACGCTGGCCGGCTGCGTCGTACGGCTGTACGAGCTCAGCGGTGGCTCGATCACCTTCGACGAGCGAGACATCTCGCGGCTGTCGCGGCGCGCGCTGCGGCCCGTCCGTCGCGAGCTGCAGATGATCTTCCAAGACCCCTTCGCCTCCCTCAACCCCCGCAAGCGGGTCGGGCGGATCATCGGCGACCCGCTTCGGATCCACAAGCTGGGCAACGAGAAACAGATCGACGCCCAGGTCCGGGAGCTGATCTCGCGGGTCGGCCTCTCCCCCGAGCACCTGAACCGTTACCCGCACGAGTTCTCAGGCGGCCAGCGTCAGCGCATCGGCGTAGCCCGAGCCCTGGCGCTGCGCCCCAAGCTGATCGTGGCCGACGAGCCCGTGTCGGCGCTCGATGTGTCGATCCAGGCGCAGATCGTCAACCTGCTCGCCGACCTGCAGCAGGAGTTCGCGCTTACCTACCTGTTCATCGCCCACGATCTCGGCGTGGTCCGCGCCGTATCCGACCGGGTCGCCGTCATGTATCTGGGCAAGATCGTCGAACTATCACCGGCGGAGGACTTCTACCAGCGCCCCATCCATCCGTACAGCGAGGCCCTGCTGTCGGCGGTGCCGATCCCCGACCCGGACAAGTCAGAGCAGCGCGAGCAGATCGTCCTCGAGGGCGACGTGCCCAGCCCAGTCACACCACCGTCGGGGTGTCGCTTCCACCCGCGGTGCCGCCACGCCACCGAGATCTGCGTGCGGCAGGAGCCACAGCTCGTCACCTACGCGGACGGACACTTGGCGGCCTGCCACCATCCACGAAACGTCGACCAGCCGCCGGGACCGCGTGGGGATCTCGACGGCCGAGGGAGTTCCCGTGAACGTTGAGATCAACGAGACCGAGCTAGATGCGCTGTATGAAGACCTAGCGAAGTACGACCTGTCACCGCTGTGGCTCCTGGAGTCAGACCTCATGCCGACCTCACCCAAGCCGGCCACCCGCCCCTGGCTCTGGCGCGGCGAGACCGTGCGCCGCCTCGCCCAACGGGCAGGTGCGCTCGTCCCGATCGAACGCGGGGGGGACCGCCGGGTTATGTCGCTGACCAACCCCGGCCTCGGCAGCGCGCCTTTCGCCTCATCCACCCTGTGGGGCGCGGTCCAGTATCTCGGAGCACACGAGTCAGCGCCCGGTCACCGGCACACTCCGGGCGCGATCCGCTTCGTCCTGCAGGGCGAGGGAGTCTGGACGACGGTCAACGGCGATGCCTGCGAAATGCGAGCCGGCGACCTCGTGCTCACTCCACCCTGGTCCTGGCACGACCACAGCAACCCGACGGATCAGCCGATGATCTGGTTCGACGGCCTGGACCTGCCGACCGTCAAGGCCCTCGACGCGGTCTTCTTCGAGGAGTTCGCGCCGCATGAGCAGCAGCCCGTACGGGGACGCAACACCTCCCAGCAACTGATCGGGGCGGGCAGCGGCCTGGTCCAGTCCGGGCGACCGGACGCCCACGACGGTTCGTCGCCACTGCTGCGCTACGACGGTGAGACAACCGACCACGCATTGTCGGCGCTTGTCGAGCACCAAGGTGGCACCCACGTCTGTCTGGACTACACCAACCCACTGACCGGCGGGCCGGTGCTGCCCACGCTGGCCTGTGAGATGCACCGCCTGCTGCCCGGACCACCGGCGCGCCCGTCGCGCCGGGTGGGCAACCGGATCTTCGTCGCCTTCCGCGGCAGTGGCCGGACAGTCATCGCGGGAACCGCCTTCGACTGGCACCAGGGTGACATATTCGTCGTCCCGTCCTGGTCCCTGGTTCAGCACGAGGTCGATGCGCCAGCAGACCTGTTCGCCGTAACCGACCTGCCGATCCACCGGGCACTGGGGACATTTCGCGAGGAAGAGGTGGACGACGTCCAGACAGTTACCGACGTCTTTGCGCCCAAGGAGCTGACCGGATGAGGCTGGCCACCATCCGTCGACCGGACGGCACGACTCGGGCCGCCCGCTGCGACGGCGATGTGTGCGTCGAGCTACCCCACGCTGACGTCGGTGCCCTATTGGCTGCGGGGACGGACTGGCGGCGGGCCGCAGCGAACGCATCCGGGCGTACGTACACGCTCTCTGAGATCCGGCTCGCGCCGGTGGTCATGTCCCCGTCCAAGGTGGTGTGCGTGGGGCTGAACTATCGGACCCACCTGCGGGAGCTCGGCCGAGAGGAGCCGGCGGCGCCGACCCTGTTCGCGAAGTTCGCTAACGCACTCATCGGTCCGACCGACCCGATCATGATCCCGCCCGAGTCCGAACAGGTCGATTGGGAGGCCGAGCTGGCGTGCGTCATCGGGCAGCGGATCCGCCGGGCTGATCGGCAGCAGGCAGCGGAGGCCATCGCCGGCTACACGGTGGCCAACGACGTCTCGATGAGAGACTGGCAATGGCGAACCCCACAATGGCTGGCCGGCAAGACTTTCGACGCCAGCACCCCGGTCGGGCCGCAGCTGGTTACCCCAGAGGAAATTGGCGGCGAGCCCGGGCGACCCGACCTCATGCTCACCTGCGAGGTCGACGGCCAGGTGGTCCAGAAGGCGAGCACCGGCGATCTGCTGTTCAGTCCTGCCGATGTGGTCGCATACATCAGCGTCATCATGACCCTGCAGCCCGGGGACCTCGTCCTCACGGGAACTCCGGGCGGCGTCGGCGCCGGGCGCGACCCGCAGGTGTTCTTGCGGCCCGGGGCGGTTGTCCGCACCCAAGTCGGCAGCATCGGGGAGCTCGTGAATGAGTGCGTAACAGAGCCGGCACCGTGAGCGGGCACCGGTCGGGTGCCGACGGGCTGACGCTCGCGGGATTGATCGCCGCCGCCGGTGCTCCCGCTGGCGTCAGCCATGCCGGCAGGCGGCCGCCGCGCTACCTCTCCGACGGATCGATCGTCCGCCCCGGGATCGAGGGTATCCGGCGAGATGCGGCCACACATACCGGACCGAGGTCGCGGCCGCCCATCTACATCGGCGGCCGACGGAGCGACCCAAGGTGACCGGCACACCGCCATGGATGCGCCAGGGCGAAGCCTTCTTCAACAACCAGCTAGACCGCCTCGATGACCTGGAGCTCGACGGCGCATCTAGGCTGCCCGGCTGGAACCGCGCCCATGTTGTCGCCCACGTCGCCCGCAACGCCGAAGCCCTGGTGCGCCTGCTGCAGTGGGCCCGCACCGGGGTGGAGACGCCAATGTACCCGGACCCGGCTCAGCGAGCGGCGGATATCGCCCGTAGTGCTGAGCAACCACCGGAGGCGCTGCGCGAGGACGCCCGGGCAACGGCCACCGCGCTGCGGGCCGCTGCGGCCAACCTGCCCGAGCAGGCCTGGCAGGCCGAGGTTCGCACCGCCAACGGGCGCGTTGTCCCGGCGGCAATAGTGCCGTGGATGCGCGTCCGCGAGGTGTGGCTGCACGCGGTCGACCTGGGACATTCCGCCGCGATGAGTGACTTGCCCGCGGACCTGGTCGAGGCCCTGCTCGATGACGTCACCGGCGCGTTCGACGTCCGTGGCGACACTCCCGCATTGGACTTGCGAGCCTGCGGTGGCAAGCGGTCCTGGGTTGTCCACGCCGACCTCCCGGCTCCGATGATCACCGGAGCCTCGGCAGAACTGCTCGGCTGGCTCACCGGCCGGTCACCCGGGCACACGCTCGCATGCGAGACCGCGATTCCGGCCCTGCCGGCGTGGTTGTAGATGGGGACCGCGACCGGGCAATGTTGCGACGCTTCGGCCCATCGAACGGTCCGAGAAGCCGGCAGGACCGATCGGCAGGAGCCCCCACGATGATGAACGGTGACTACAGGGTGACACGGCGGGCCGGCTTCGTCCCCGGTCGGGAGCGCCGGTGATGCAGGTCGTGCTCCTAGGGACGGCTGGTGGTCCCAGACCGTTCGCAAACCGCCGGGCGCCCGCTCAGGCCATCGTCCACCGGGGACGCAGCTACGTGGTGGACTGTGGCAACGGCGTAGCCCGCCACATCGTGCAGGCTGGACTGCCACTCGCCGAGCTACGGGCCATATTTCTCACCCACCATCACGCCGACCACATGCTCGACATAGGCGCGCTGCCGTTCCTGGCCTGGACCGACGGCCTGTCCAGCCCGATCGACCTCGTCGGACCGCCGCCCCTCCGCACGGTGATCGACCACTTTCTGGCGATGGTCGAAGTCGACCTCGCCGCCCGCCAGCACACCACCGGACGACCGGCCTTTGACACCCTCCTCCGGATCAGTGAAGTACACGACTCGGGTGTGGTCTGGGAGGCCGACGGGATGCGGGTACGGTCGTGCCTGGTCGACCATCCTCCGGTGCGTCCGGCGCTCGCCTACCGTTTCGAAACAGCAGAGCGCAGCATTGTGATCTCTGGCGACACTCGTTACTCACCCGCCCTGGTGGAACTGACCCGGCGTGCCGACGTACTCGTGCACGAGGCCTACCACGGCGCGACGGTCAACCAGATCCAGTCTGGTAGCGCTCGGACCTTGCGGGAGCACATCGTCGCGTGCCACACCGAGGTACACGAGGTCGGCCAGGTGGCGCAGGACGCGGGTGTCGGTCTCCTGGTGCTCTCGCACCTCGTGCCGGCCGACGCCCCCATAACTGACGAAACGTGGCTGACCGCCGCGATGTCGAGCTTCTCCGGCCCTGTCGTGCTCGGCCGGGACTTTCAAGTCATCTGAACCAAACACAGAGTGAATCTCAATGATGTTGTCAAGCCGTCTCCCCTGCTGTCAGGGTGAGTTGAGGCCAGCGGCTCGTAGCAAGTCCGCTCCGTCAGAGCGAGGTTCAGGATGATCACTATGTCGAGTTCCGTGCTTTGAACCCGGACCCGACCAGAGCTCCCCTCAGTCCACGACGACGCCCGCCACGTCGACCTGGGGGGACCTTGAGATCTCAACCAATCTGACCCACGTGCTCACGGCAACAATTCACGACTCGCGTGACAGGCTCCCAGCGCCATCCTGAGACACAGGCTCGACAGCACCACAGTTCAACCGGCGTCGACCAGCGCGACCACCACATTTCCCCGCGCCACGGCGGCCGCGCGGTGACCCCTACTCCTGAGACCAGAACTGAGACCACCGCGAGGCGCTCGCCAGACCCCGGCGCTGCGGGTAAACGCCCAGGTCAGCGGCTTGTAAAGGGGTGGGCAGGGACGGGGTCGAACCGTCGACCTTCCGCTTTTCAGGCGGACGCTCGTACCAACTGAGCTACCTGCCCAGGCCCCAGCAGGGCTGGGAGCTGGCGACCCCGACGGGACTCGAACCCGCGACCTCCGCCGTGACAGGGCGGCGCGCTAACCAACTGCGCTACGGGGCCTGGCGCACTGCCTTGCTGACGAGCGCCACCGGCCAGGTGGCTGCGTCTCCATCACACTACCGAACGTGCCCCCAACGGGGTTCGAACCCGTGTTACCGCCTTGAAAGGGCGGCGTCCTGGTCCTCTAGACGATGGGGGCGATTGCCGTCGACGCGTTGGTGGCGCCGACCTCGTCGCACGTACGCCGTCCGCGTCGGAAGCTGGGCCAGCATACGCGATGCGGCCGGCGTCCGACCAATCGGAGCGGGTCGCCGCGGTACGCCCGGGTCGGCGTCGATGTCCTACCGATCGAGGGCCCACGAGGGCCCGTGACTCGCTCGGGTACCGCCCTTTCGTCAACGGCGCCGGTAAGCGCGAATCGCCAGGGGGGCGAAGACACCGACGAGGGCGAGAGACCGGAGCAGAGATCCGATGACGTAGTAGGAGAGAGTGTGGTGGCGCGCGGCTGTTGCCGAGGCCTTGGGCGGCTTGGGCGCTGCCGGCGACGAGTCCCGACTACACGAAGACCCAGGCGAACGGGAGAGCAAAGATTGCGACGAGGCCGACCATGGCCAAACCCTCGACTGTGCTGCCAGCGGGACGGAAGCCGACGGCGAGGCCGACGAGGAAGGTGACACCCGCGACGACGACCATGAGCGCAGCGTCGACCAGTACGCGGCCGGTGAGAACGGCGGCGTCGGC
>JBPCOR010000098.1:0-3654 GCA_051000035.1 Mycobacteriales bacterium
GAAAAAAACCCTACAGGAAAAGACAAGGGCGCGTCCTGTTTGTGATTGCTTTCCTGTTCTCCCTCGCCTTGCCGACGCCGGATACCGCGATGCTGCGGTGGGTGACGAGGTAATGGCGCAGATCCTCACCGTAGGTGTTGACCTTGCTGGTGTCCACGTGCACGTGCAGCGGTCCCCGGGACAGCCAGTCCCGGATGTGGTTGGCGACGACGGTGCCCTGGTCGACCAGTGCCGCGTAATGGCTGGACATTTGCTGTAGGACGAAGGTGCCGACGGCGAAGAGCACGGCGAACGCCAGCACGATCGTCAGCCAGGCCGCCAGTAGCCGCGGCAGATGCAGGCGGGTCCGTAGCAGCGCCACCAGCGGATGCAACAGCGCCGTGATGAGCAGGGCCGTGAGGAACGGCAGCGTGACGAGCCAGAGCTTCTCCGCCACCCGGAAGAGCACGTAGACCGCGGCGGCGATCATCAGCAGCCGCCAGCTCCAGCCGGCCAGCCACGCCAGCCGGGCCGGAACCGCGCCCGTGGGCGGCGCCGCTGCCGCTGCTGCTGCGCCGGGCAGCGCATCGGGCGGGGTGTCGACCGGGGCCGCATCCGACTCGGACAGCCGGCTGCCGTCGGGACCCCACAGTGACCGCTGGGATTCGCCGCCGCCGGTCAGTGGACTGTCGGGCATGCTGCTCCTCACCGAAGCATTGCTCCGCACCGAAACATTGCGCCAGGCGGACATTGCGCCCGGCGGACATTGCGCCAGGCGGACATTGCGTCAGGCGGACATTGGGCCCGGTGGGCGTCGCACCCGCCGCCACCACCGGCGTACCGGGAGAGTCGTGCGGAGCTGCCGGCCGCGTCACCAATCCGGTGGTGCCCAGCGCGCTCCCGGACGGGCCGGGAGACTATGCACATGAATCGGGTTGTCGTCATCGGCGCCACCGGACACATCGGCACCTATCTGATCCCACGTCTGGTGCTGGCGGGCTGGGAGGTTGTCGCGCTCAGTCGCGGTACGCGGGAGCCCTACCGGCCCGATCCGCGCTGGCGATCTGTGCACCGCATCGCGGTCGACCGGACCGCCGAGGATGCCGCCGGCACGTTCGGCGGTCGGGTCGCGGCGCTGCACCCGGACGCGGTCGTCGATCTCCTGTGCTTCACCGCCTCGTCGGCCCGTCAGCTGGTCGAGGCGCTGCGGCCGGCCCGCCCGTTGCTGGTGCACTGCGGCTCGATCTGGGTGCACGGCGCCGCGGCTCGCGTGCCGGTCACCGAGGATGAGCCGCGCACCGCCTACGGCGAGTACGGCATCGGCAAGGCGGCGATCGAGGCGCTGCTGCACCGCGAAACACTGGCCGGCGGGGTGCCGAGCGTGGTTCTGCACCCGGGGCACATCACCGGCCCTGGCTGGCCGGTCATCACCCCGGCCGGCAACCTGGACCCGACCGCCTGGACCCGGCTGGCAACGGGGCAGCCGCTGCCGCTGCCGGACCTCGGACTCGGCGTGCTGCATCACGTGCATGCCGATGACGTGGCGATGGCGTTCGAGCGGGCGCTCGCGCGGCCGGCGGCGATCGGGTCGAGCTTTCACGTCGGGTCCGAGCAGGCGATGACCCTGCGCGGCCTCGCGACCGGCGTGGCCGGCTGGTTCGGCCGCGAGCCGGTGCTCGAGCTGCTCGGCTGGACCGAGTTCGAAAGCCGGGTGGGGACCGAACACGCCGGCGTCACCCGCGAGCACGTCGGCCGTAGCATCGCCGCGAGCATCACCCGCGCGCGGGACGTCCTCGACTACCTGCCGCGTAGGCGTTCGCTGGACGCGCTGCACGGGTCACTGCGGTGGCTGGTCGCGAATGGCCGGGTCGATGTCGGCGGCCAGCCGTTCTGAGCCGTGGCTCGATGTGCGCCACCGGCGGGCACCCGGGACGGGGGAACCGCCGGCGGGCACGCTCCCCGGGTCGCCCCGCTATTTCGGCGAGATGCATTTGGATATTTCAGCCGAGGCCTTGCTCGCGTCGCCCTTGTCCTTCAGCGTCTGGCCGTCGCTGAGGTTCTCGACGCTCTTGATGTCGTCCTGCGCCTTCTTGAGCACATCGGGTTTCACGTACTTCACCAGCACGTCGACAGCGCACCTCGCCTGGCTCGCCGTCAGCTTCGCGGCGCCGGTGGACTGCTTCTCCAGCGCGCTGATGAGCTTGTCCTTGTCGATGCCGCTTCCCCCACCACCGCAGGCTGCGGGCGTCGCGATCAGGAACGCGCCGGCGACGATGCCGGTCACGAGCCTGCGCGCGGTCATTGTCCTTCGGCCAGCTTCGATCATCGCTTGCAGGTCTCCTCGGCTCCGGATCGGGACAGCCACCGGATCGGTGGCAGGGCGGGATGCTCGTGCGTTTCGCGGTCATGGTCGCATCGATCGGCGCGCTTTTCAGATGTTTTGGTGATTTGCCCGCGGAGGTGGCCCGCTCGTTGCGTCCGGCCCGCCACCCATCATGGCGAGCATCGGACGGCCCCCGGTGCGCAAGAACCGCCAGACCAGGATGGCGGCGAGGAGCAGGAAGGCGATGTTGAGCCAGCTGGTGTAATTCCAGCTGATTCCGGTGTCCCCGACCCGGGCGTGCCTGGTGCCGGTCGGGACGAGGTGCAGCGGGGTGAACACCAGCTCGATGAAATATCCCGCCGCCACCATTGTCAGGTAGAACGTCGCGGCCAGGAACAGTGCCATCCGCCGGCCGTAATACTTCGCGTAGATCAGCAGCACCGGGATGATGATCAGGTCGGCAAAGATGAAGGAGACGACGCCGCCGAAGCTGATGCCGCCGTTCCACAGCACCGCCGCCAGCGGCACGTTTCCGATCGAGCAGACGAACGCGACGACCGCGACGAGCGGGCCGATGATCGGTCCCCATACCTTTGCCGCCAGCGGGTGGTCCGTGAAGAACAACTGCTGCCAGAACGAATCGGGTATCCACGCGGCCGCGCAGCCGGCGATGACCAGGCCGATGACGATGTCGCGCAGCACGGCGGCCCACTCCATCACGAAGTTGTGGCTGACCGAGGTGAAGCCCTGCGGGCTGGCCAGTCGCCGCCAGAACGAACCGTGTCCGCCGACGGACATGTCCATCGATGCGTGACCCTCCATCGACCCGGCGACCGCTCGGTCGGCCTGCTCCCGGGCGCCGTCGCGGAGCCGGGAGGTCAGACACCGGCGGAAGATCAACGCGAGCACGACGATCATGAACGGCCCGCCGATGAACTCCGCGGCGGTAAATTGCCAGCCGAGCAGCAGCGCCAGGATGAGGCCCAGTTCGATCACCAGATTCGTCGACGCGAACTGAAACGCTATCGCGGCGGTGAAGTCCGCACCCTTGCGAAACAACGAGCGGGCCAGCGCGACCGCCGCGTAGGAGCAGGACGAGGACGCCGCACCCAGCCCGGTGGCGGTGGCCAAAGGCTGCGCGGCCCGTCGTCGGGAAGGAGCCGCGCGATGGTCGACTTGCGCACCAGCGCCTCGATAACCGCTGACAAGGTGAAGCCGAGGATGAGAGACCAGGTGACCTGCCAGGTCATCGACCCGGCGATGCCCAGCGCATGGACGATGCCGCCGGCGATCGTGCTCATGTCGGGCCCGCCCGGCCCGCGGCGAGCGCGACCACCGCGATGATTACGGCG
>JBPCOR010000104.1:0-8169 GCA_051000035.1 Mycobacteriales bacterium
GTGCCGGTGGGTGTGGTGGTGCCGGTGGGTGTGGTGGTGCCGGTGGGTGTGGTGGTGCCGGTGGGTGTGGCGGTGCCGGTCGGGATGATCGGCGGCGGAGGCGGTGGCGGCACGGTTGCGGTGCCGGTGGGCGTGGCGGTGCCGGTGGGTGTGGCGGTGCTGGTGGGTGTGGCGGTGCCGGTGGGTGTGGCGGTGCCGGTGGGTGTGGCGGTGCTCGGGCCGGTGCCGGTCGGCCCGGCCGGGTTGCTCGGCGCCGTCCGCCCCGTCGCTGTCGGTGTGCCCGTCGGTGTCGGCGTGGCAGTCCCGATGGCTGGCGTGGTCCGGGTCGCACGCGTTCGCGCCGTCGATCCGACCGGTGGTCGCGACGAGGGCGCGGGGTGCGATGTCGCCGACGGGTTCGGGCCAACCGCGCCCGGTGCCGTTCCGCCGGAATTCGCGCTCGTCGCGACGGGTGGCCGCACCGTGTCCGCCGTTGTGGTGTGGGTGCCGTGCCCATGGGTGAGCACGACGGCGAGCGCGATCAGGCCGCCGAGAACGCCGGCACCGATCGCAAGCGTGACCGCACCGGGAACGGCGGCCAGCAAGCCACCGGTGCCTGCCGACGTGGCGCCGGCGCTGCCGGCTCCCGCTGGTGCGCCGTGGCTACCTGCCGCCGCGGTGCGAGCACCTGCCGATGTCTCCGCGGCCCCGCGCGGCCCGGCTGCCGCGGCCGCCGTGGTACCCATGGCCGCATGCACGGCACGCAAATAGGGCTGGGCGAAGGCTGCGCCGAGCACCAGCACGCCGACAACCCCGCGCAACGTGCCGTTGATGTCGCTCAGCTCGGCCGCGAGCGCGCGACAGCGATCGCAGGACTCCAGGTGCACCTGCACCTGGGCGTGTTCGCGCCTGGACAGGCTGTTGCGGGCCCACGCGCCGAGCCGATCGGCCGTCGACCGGCATCTCGGGTCGGCTGTGTCGGCGAGGTGCATCTGCAGGTAGGCCTGGCGTAGCCCCTCACGCGCGCGGTACGCGAGCGCCGCGACGCCGTTCGCGGTCAGGCCGAGCAGCGGGGCGACCGTCGCCGGCGCCTCACCCTCGATCTCGGTGTGCCAGAGGACGGTCTGCCAGCGTTCGGGCAGGCTCTCGAAGGCGCGGGCCGCCATCGAGGATTCGAGCCCGCGTACGGCGGGATCATCGAACGGCACCCCGGGATCGTGGGCCGAGATATCGTCGGTGAACTGTAGCCGGCGGTCGCGGCGGACCCGGTCATAGAACGTGTTGCGGACGGTGCTGAGCAGGTAAGCGCGGAACGCCAGATCGGGACCACTCCCGCTGCGCAGCGTGTCCAGGACTCGGGCGAACGCCTCGGACACCACATCGTCGGCCGCGCTGGCGTCGCTCGTCATCGTCCGGGCGAGGGCCGTGGCCGCACCGACGTGCCGGCGCCACAGGTCGCCGTACGCCTCGCCCTCGCCGCCGCGAACTGCGGTGATCAGCTCCGCATCGCTGCGCGGCGCCGGCGGCGGGTCGGACATCGGGCGCTCCCCACGGGCGATCGGTACGCGATTTGGCCCTGCGGCGCCAGGCTACGGCAGAACCCCGCCCGGCGGGCCGTTCGCGGTCCG
Organism: Mycobacteriales bacterium; assembly: GCA_051000035.1. Taxonomy (GTDB): domain Bacteria; phylum Actinomycetota; class Actinomycetes; order Mycobacteriales; family QHCD01; genus QHCD01. The sequence continues at coordinate 1,608 of JBPCOR010000104.1, forward strand.
GCCGCGGCGCCGGGCAAGGGCGAAAAAAAGAGGCTTCGAAGTCGCGTCATAGCCCGCGCCGGGCGCCGTCTCCTATGCGTGTGGGAACGGATCGGATCGTCCGCAGGCCGCGGGGGGTGGCTTGCGGACGGCCACCACAAGGGGGGTGAGCGGATGCGCACAGGGGCACCCGCTCACACCTCGGTAACGGCGTCGACAGTACGAGACCGCTGGCGGGCAGGCAGCATGTCCGCAGGCTGGACTGCCCCGGGGGACTGGTGGTCCTCGGCTGTCGACGCCGTCACCGAGGCGGTGGCCGACCGGCGTGACCCGGCTGCGGCTGCCAGCCGACTGGGTCGGCAGCGGGCCGAGGCCGGGGTCGGCCTCGCCGAGACCCTCGATGACCTGCGTCAACTCGCCGCGTCCGGCGGTCTGACCGGAACCGAACTCGTCGACATCACGTCGGCGGCGGCGATCGCATGGGCCGATGTCGCCGTACTGTCGCCCGGTCGCGGCGCCGATGACGCGCTGACCGGGCTCGCGACCACCGGCTACGTGCGCAATCGGCTCGCCGAGCTCTATCGGGAGGCGGCCCGGACGGCGGGCCGCGTGGCCGACGACGTCGCGCTGGTGATCGTCGGCTGGCGCGACGGTCCGGGCTGGACCGGCATCGAGCGCTCGGTGTGTGCGGCGGATGTGCTGCGCACGGTCTTCTCCGGCGGGGAGACATTGGCGCGCCTGCAGACCGCGCGTCTGCTCGGCGTGGTCCCGCGGGATGACGCGCTGCACACCCGGGTGCAGAACCTGCGCCGGCTGTTCGACGCCGGCCTGCCGGATGCCTTCGTCCGGGTATGGATCGAACCCGCACCGCCGACGCTTGCCGCCGCCGGTTGGCTGATCGATGATCTGGTGGAGGGCCGAGCGGCCGGTTGACGGCGGACAACGTGGGCGCGGTGACCGCAGACCTGCCGGCCGCCGCTCGCATCGGCGCCGGCCGCGGATCGATACGCTCGCCGGTATGCCCAGCCCACCCGGCCTGCCCGTCGTCGGGATGATCGGAGCCGGGCAGCTGGCCCGGATGACCCACCCCGCGGCGATCGAGCTCGGTCAGTCGCTGCGGGTGCTCGCCGCCTCGTCCGAGGACGGCGCGGCGCTGGTCACCCCGGACGTCGTGATCGGCGACTACACCGATCCCGCTGACCTCGCCCGCTTCGCCGCCGGCTGCGACGTGGTGACGTTCGACCACGAGCACGTCCCCGCGGAGCAGATCACCGCGCTGGCCGCCGCCGGGCACACCGTCGCGCCGAGCGCCGCGGCGCTTCGCTACGCACAGGACAAGCGGGCCATGCGCGAGCGCCTCGTCGACCTCGGCATCGCCGTACCCCGCTGGGCCCCCATCACCGGCGGCGCCGACCTGCGCCGGTTCGGCGACACCGTCGGGTGGCCGGTCGTGGTGAAGGCCGCCCGCGGCGGCTACGACGGCCATGGTGTGTGGTTCGTGGATACCCCGGCTGCCGCCGCCGAAATCCTTCGCGCCGGCGTGCCGCTGATCGCCGAGGAACGGGTCGCGCTGCGCCGCGAACTCGCCGCCGTCGTCGCCCGGTCACCGTTCGGGCAGGCGGCGAGCTGGCCGGTGGTGGAGACCGTCCAGCACGACGGCATCTGTGTCGAGGTGCTCGCCCCGGCGCCCGGGCTGTCCGATGCGTTGGCGCGAAACGCCCAGGAACTGGCCCTGCGGCTCGCCGGCGATCTCGGCGTCGTCGGCGTACTGGCCGTCGAGCTGTTCGAAACCGCGGAAGGCCTGCTGGTCAACGAGCTCGCGATGCGCCCGCACAACTCCGCGCACTGGACGATCGAGGGCTCGCGCACCTCGCAGTTCGAGCAGCATCTGCGCGCCGTCCTCGACTATCCGCTCGGCGCGACCCGGCTCACGGCGCCGCATGTCGCGATGGCCAACGTCCTCGGCGGCCCGACCACCGGCGCCGGGTCGGGCACGTCGACCGAGGAGCGGCTGCACCATCTGATGGCCCGATGGCCGGATGTGAAGGTCCACCTCTACGGCAAGACGTCCCGGCCGGGCCGCAAGATCGGCCACGTCACCGCCCTGGGCGAGGACCTCGCCGCGGTGCGGGTGCGGGCGCGAGCGGCGGCGTACTGGCTCGGTCACGGGAGCGATGCCGAACCCGAACCCGAACCGGCTGAGCCGGCACACCAAACATGATGTGTCCCGGTTTCGGGCTATGCCCGACGGACATAAATATGCCTGTCAGGCATAGCCTTCGCCCGAGCCATCAACGCAAATTCGACCCCGGCCCGCCGAAGGCAGGGACGATGGACCGCGGGGGTGATGACCGATGACCGTCGGCGTGATCATGGGCAGTGACTCGGACTGGCCGGTCCTGAGCGCGGCCGCCGAGGCGTTGCGTGAATTCGACGTCCCGCACGAGGTGCACGTCGTATCGGCCCACCGCACGCCGGCGCGGATGCTCGAATACGCAGCCACCGCCGCCGAGCGCGGGCTGCGCGTGATCATCGCCGGCGCCGGGGGAGCGGCGCACCTGCCCGGCATGATCGCCGCCGCGACGCCGCTGCCGGTCATCGGGGTGCCGGTGCCGCTCGCCCACCTCGACGGCCTGGACTCGCTGCTGTCGATCGTGCAGATGCCCGCCGGCGTGCCGGTCGTGACCGTGTCCGTCGGCGGCGCGCGCAACGCCGGCCTGCTCGCCGTCCGGATCCTCGCCGTGGCCGACCGCACCCTGCAACAGCGCATGCGTGACTTCCAGCGGGCTCTGGAGTCGTCGGTCACCGCCAAGGACGCCGCGTTGCAGGCCCGGCTCGACCGGGGTTAGGGGCTGGCTTAGGGGAGGTACGGTTTCCGCTATGAATCCGAGTTTCGACGCTTACCGGCTCAGCGACGAGCACGTCATGTTGCGCGATACCGTTCGCCAGCTCGCCTCCGACAAGATCGCGCCCCGCGCGGCCGAGATCGACGCGACGGCGGAATTTCCCTGGGACGTATACGACGCGCTGGTCAAGGCCGACCTGCACGCCACGCACGTGCCGGAGGAGTACGGCGGCATGGGTGCCGACTCGATCGCGACCTGTCTGGTGATCGAGGAGATCGCGAAGGTCTGCGCCTCGTCGTCGCTGATCCCCGGGGTCAACAAGCTCGCCACCGTGCCGCTGCTGCTGGCGGCATCGCCGGAATTGCAGCGCGAGGTGATGGAGCCGATGGCGCGCGGCGAGGCGATGGCCTCCTATGCGCTCTCCGAGCGGGAGGCCGGCAGCGACACCGCGTCGATGAAGTCCCGCGCCGTGCGTGATGGCGACGACTGGGTCCTGACCGGTACGAAATGCTGGATCACCGGCGCGAGCGTTTCGACGTATTTCACCGTGATGGCCAAGACCGACCCGGAGGCGGGCGCGCGGGGTGTCTCGGCGTTCGTGGTGCACAAGGACGACCCGGGTTTCTCGGTCGGCACCCACGAACGCAAGCTGGGCATCAAGGGCTCACCGACCTGCGAGATCTACCTGGAGAACTGCCGCATCCCCGGCCACCGCATCATCGGCGAGCTCGGCAGCGGCCTGAAGACGGCGTTTCGCACGCTGGATCACACTCGGCTCACGATCGGCGCCCAGGCGGTCGGTATCGCGCAGGGCGCGATCGACGCGGCGCTGGCCTACACCCAGGAGCGGCAGCAATTCGGCCAGCCCGTCTCGGATTTTCAGGGTGTGCAATTCATGCTCGCCGACATGGCGATGAACGTCGAGGCAGCCCGGCAGCTGATGTACGCCGCCGCGGCGAAGGCCGAGCGTGGCGACAAGGACCTGACCTTCATCTCCGCGGCGGCTAAATGCTTCGCATCCGACGTCGCGATGTCGGTGACCACCGATGCCGTGCAGCTATTCGGCGGCTACGGCTACACCAAGGACTTCCCGGTCGAGCGGATGATGCGCGACGCGAAGATCACCCAGATCTATGAGGGCACCAACCAGATCCAGCGGTTGGTGATGGCCCGCCAGCTGCTCCGGCGGTAGGTCAGCGGCGCTGCCTGATCGACTGGACGTCGTCGGCGATCCGGAAGACCGCCATGTAGAACTCCAGCACGACGCGGGTGAAAGCGATCCAGATCAGGAACAGGATGATCCCGCCGACCAGGAACAGGATGCCGAATACAGCGCCCTGGGAGAAGCCGAAGATGATGATCGCGAGTGAGTAGATCGCGGCGAGGATCACGGCCAGCACGTAGAGCACCTTGATGATGCTCGGCGTCACGAAGTTCGAGAAGCTGAAGTCGAACAGCGAGCCGAAGAATCCCTTCTTGTTGCCACCCGGGCCGCCACTGGACGCCGGGTACGGCGAGTACCCGCCGCCCGGCCCGCCCGGGGGCGGATAGCCACCGCCCGGCGGCTGGTTGCCCGGCCCGCCGCCCGGCGGCTGGTCACCGCATCGGCCGTAGGGCGAATCTGGGCCGCGGTCCGGCGGCTGGGTCATGGCATCCTCCTGGGGAGCGGTCCGCCGCGAACAGTAGCCGAGTGCGGCGCCGGCCGAGAGCGCTTCGGGGGATCCCGGTAGGCGATGCCACGGGCGGACAGCCGGTAGCCGACGGCGAGGCTCAGCGTCAATCCGAGACCCTTCAGCTTGCGCACATCCAGCTTGAACGGCGCCATCTCGCGTCCCACCGACGCCGCTAGGTCGCCCGCTCGCACCCCTGGCCGCGTGGCGATGAGATCGAGGGTCTGCGCCGTCCAGGGTCCGTGGCTGCTGGCCCGGTCAAGGCGGGCCAGCCGGGCCCGGATCGCCGCGATGTCGGCCGGTTTCAGCCGGTCGTCGGACGCGAGCTCGGTGCGCGGGTCGGGGCCGGGCACGCCGTGCAGCGCGATCCGGTACACCGGCAGCCGTGGCTCACCGCGCAGGTCGGCACACATGCTGCTGACCGACGAATACCCCGCCCGGCGCGCGTCGGCGCCGGTGATGTGCACCGCCGCGACGATGTCGACCGACTCGACCTCGATGATCCCGGCGCCGGTCCGATAGCGCCGCCCGGGCCGGACCTGCAGCTGCCGCCAGCGTCGGAAGACCAGCGTGAGGGTGCCCGCGGCGATCGCGTCGGCGTATCGGGGCGAGAGCAGCATGGCCAGACGCTACCGATTTGCTCCACCGGCTCGGAGCGGACCGTCGGCGACGAGATCGACGCCGATGGTGGCGCCGGTCTTCGCGCGGACCTCCTCGACATCGACGCCGGGCGCCGTCTCGCGCAGGATCAGCCCGGATTCGGTGATGTCGAGGACGGCGAGATCGGTGATGATCCGCTGCACGCAGCCGACGCCGGTCAGCGGCAGGGTGCATTCCTCGACGATCTTGGGCGAACCGTCCCGGGCGACGTGCTCCATCAGCACGATGACCCGCTTCGCACCGTGGACGAGGTCCATCGCCCCACCCATGCCCTTGATCATCTTGCCGGGGATCATCCAGTTGGCGAGGTCGCCCCGGCCGGAAACCTGCATGGCGCCGAGGATCGCGGCGTCGACGTGACCGCCGCGAATCATGCCGAAGGACAGTGCCGAGTCGAAGAACGACGCGCCGGGCAGCAGGGTCACGGTCTCCTTGCCGGCGTTGATCAGGTCCGGGTCCTCGTCGCCGTCGTAGGGGTAGGGCCCGACGCCGAGGATGCCGTTTTCGCTCTGCAGGACGACGGTCATGTGCTCGGCGAGGTAGTTGGGGACGAGCGTGGGCAGGCCGATCCCGAGGTTGACGTACTGACCGTCCGCGAGCTCGGCGGCGGCGCGCGCGGCCATCTGGTCGCGGGTGCGGGCCATCAGCGGCTGCGCTCCGGCCGCGGCCGCACGGTTCGTTTCTCGATCCGCTTGCCGCCGGCTCCGACCGGGCCGACGACGCGCTGGATGAAGATCCCCGGCGTATGGACCTGCACGGGTGCAATCTCGCCGGGCTCCACCAGCGTCTCCACCTCGGCAATCGTGATGCGCCCCGCCATCGCGGCGAGCGGATTGAAGTTGCGGGTCGAGGAGTCGAAGACGAGGTTGCCGTGCCGGTCACCGACGGCGGCCCGCACCAGCCCGAAGTCGGTGACTATCGCCTCCTCCAGCACGTAATCGCGGCCGTCGAAGGTGCGGGTCTCCTTCGGCGGCGAGGCAACGGCGATCGACCCGTCGGCGGCGTACCGCCAGGGCAGCCCGCCGTCGGCGATCTGGGTCCCCCCGCCGGCCGGGGTGAAGAACGCCGGAATGCCGCACCCGCCGGCGCGGAGGCGCTCGGCCAGCGTGCCCTGCGGGCACAGCTCGAGCTCGAGCTCGCCGGCCAGGAACTGCCGCGCGAACTCCTTGTTCTCCCCGACGTAGCTCGCGATCGCCCGGGAGATGCGTTTGGCGCCGAGCAGGAGACCGAGCCCCCAATCATCGACCCCGCAGTTGTTCGACACGACCGCCAGGTCATCGACGCCGGAGTCGTGCAGCGCCGCGATGAGCTCCTGCGGCACACCGCACAGGCCGAAACCGCCGACGGCGAGCGACGCGCCGGAGCAGATGTCGGCGACGGCCTCCGCGGCGCTGCCGACCACCTTGT
>JBPCOR010000132.1:0-6090 GCA_051000035.1 Mycobacteriales bacterium
GGGACGCGACGCGGCTACAGGGTGGCGGCGTGTCGGCCAAGGAGGCCGGGATCCTGCAGCACGAGATCGGCACCCTCGCGAAGCGGCAATCGGTGCTCGAGGACGCCGAACTGGAAGTCATGGAACGTCGGGAGGACGCCGAAACCCGGCTTGCCCGGCACCGTGCCGTGGCCGAGCAGATCGAGGTCGAGCTGGACGGCCTCGGCCGGCGGCGGGATTCGACGTTCGCCGAGATCGACGAGAAGGTGCGGGCGGAGCAGGCTGACCGCTACCGCTACGCCGCGGACGTCCCCGAGCCACTGCTCGCGCTCTACGAGCGCATCCGGGCTCAGTCCGGCGGGACCGGCGCGGCGATGCTGCGGGCCCGGCGGTGCGAGGGCTGCCGGATCGAGCTGGCGGGCAACGAACTGGCCCTGGTCCGCAAGGCCGCGCCGGATGAGGTGGTGCGGTGCGAGGAGTGCCGGCGCATTCTGGTGCGCACGGCGGAGTCCGGCCTGTGACGGTCCGATCCGACAGCAGCAACCAGGTGCCGCTCGCCACGCCGGAGGGCCGGGTCGCCGCTCGCGTCCTCGTCGAGGCGGACGGCGGATCGCGCGGAAACCCGGGACCGGCCGGCTACGGCGTGGTCGTTCGCGACGCCGCTACCGGGGAGGTGCTCGCCGAGCGGGGTGAGTCGATCGGGCGGTGCACCAACAATGTCGCCGAATACCGTGGCCTGATCGCCGGACTTCGGGCCGCCGCGGAGCTGGCCGCGGGCGCCGTCGAGGTCCGGATGGACTCCAAGCTCGTCGTCGAGCAGATGTCGGGCAATTGGAAGGTCAAGCACCCCGATCTCAAACCGCTCGCGAGCGAGGCCGCGGCGATCGTGCGGATGCTCCCATCGGTGACCTTCCGGTGGGTGCCGCGCTCCCGCAATGCCCATGCCGACCGGCTCGCGAATGACGCCATGGACGGCTCACCGACGTACTATGCCCGGTCCGGACGCGAGTCCAAGGTAGCGGCCGTGTCCGCCGGGGCAACGTCCACTGTGGACGCCGGCTCGTCCACCAGGCTCGTCCTCACCTGCGCCCTCCCCGGCTCCGGGCGGATCGACGCGGACTGGCTCGACGACGACACCGACGAGGCCCTGCTGCGCAGGATCCGGCGCGCGCGCGACCGGACCATGACCGACCGCGGTGGCAGCGAGGTCGCCGTGGTGGCGCCCGAACGGAGTATCGCGGCGCTCATCTGCCTTGCCCTCGGCGCTCCCGCGGCCGCGATCACGCGGATCGCACTCGACCCGGGCGGCGTATGCATCGTGGACTGGAACGCCGACGGCACGGCTACCCTGCGGGCGATCCGCCCGCCGTCGGGGCCATGACCGGCGGTCTGGTCGCGGGCCCGGTCGTCATTCCGGAGGATGAGCTGAGCGAGCGGTTCAGCCGTTCCTCCGGCCCGGGCGGGCAGTATGTAAACACCGCCGACACGAGGGTCGAGCTGTCCTGGGACGTCGCGGAATCGGCCGCGGTGACGCAGATCCAGCGCGAGCGGTTGCTCTCCCGGCTCGACAACCGGCTGGCCCGTGGTGTCCTGACCGTCGCGGTCAGCGACTTCCGGTCGCAATGGCGAAACCGGCAGACGGCGCGGGTCAGGATGGCGGCAGTGGTCTCCGAGGCGGTGCGTGCACCGGCGCGGACCAGGCGGGCGACCCGGCCGAGCCGGTCGGCCCGGGAGGCGAGGCTGGATGCGAAGCGGCGGCACGCCACGACCAAGCGCGAGCGCCGGCGCCCGGGGCGGTGGGACTGACGCGAGGCGGGCACCGAGCGGCGCCCGCGACGTCGTGCTCGCGCGCTGAACCTGTGGCTGGCCACCAACGTGGGTACGTGCATGAGTACACATCTGCTGGTCGGCACCAAGGCCCTGACCGTGTTGGGGACATCCGCATCGGCGCTGGCTCTGCTGGCCGGCTGCGGTGGTGGCGGGGCCAGCCGGTCGGCCGGCCACTCCTTGACCTCTGCTTCTACGTCTGCTTCTACGTCTGCTTCTACGTCGTCGGCGAGCGGGGCGGTGGTTTCCACCCGCTCGATGTCGCTGGGAACAATCCTCGTCGACCGCACGGGCCGGACCGTCTACGTCTTCGCGGCCGACCGGCGCGGGGCGTCGACGTGTGCCGGCGCGTGCGCCGCGCACTGGCCGTTCGTCAAGGCGCCGGCGACGCTCCCGTCGGCCCTACCTGGCGTGCGCGGCAAGCTCGGCGAGACGACGCGGGCCGATGGCGGGCATCAGCTCACGATCGCCGGCCGCCCCGTATACACGTTCGTCGGCGACACCGCGCCCGGCCAGGCGAACGGTCAGGGATCGGTGCTCGACGGCGCTGTGTGGAGGGTCGTATCTCCGGCCGGGAAGCCGGTCACCGGTCATCCCGCCGCGTCGTCGTCGACGTCGAGCTCGCCGGGCGCGGGCGGATATTCCTACTGACCAGGGCCACTGTCTTCGGCTCGATCTCTAGCGGATCGACTAGGCAGTAGGCAGACCGGCCAACGCCGCGCCGACGCCGAGCAGGCCGGCGCCGACCAGGGCGGTGACGACGCCTCGCCTCAACCCGAGCAACCAGATCGCTGCGACCGCCAGTACGGCGAATTGCCAGCCATGGCGCAAGCTCGCGGCCAGCGTGATCGCGGACCCGCCGATGGCGCCGATGGCGCCGGGCCCGGCGCCGTCGAGGAATGCCTGCACGGATGCGTTGGCACGCAGCCGGTCCAGGCGCGGGCCCCCGGCCAGGACGAAGAGGAACGACGGGGCGAAGGCGACCGCCGCCGCGAGCAGGCCACCGCCGATGCCGGCGGCCGCATAGCCGACGGCGGCGACGGTCAGGACGACGGGGCCGGGGGTGATCTGGCCGAGGGCGACGGCGTTGAGGAACTGGCCGTCGCTCAGCCAGTGATAGCGGTCGACGGCGTCGGCCCGCATCAGCGGGATGATGACGAATCCGCCGCCGTAGGAGAGCATTCCAACCTTCAGCGCCACCCAGGCGATCGCCCGAGGCCGCCCGCGACCACCGGCGCGGCCAGTGCCAGCGGCGGCGTCAGGCCGCCGTGACCGGTCGTGGGCTGCGGCCGCCGCAGCAGAATCTCGACCAGCCCACAAGCGATCAGGACGAGCACGAGGTAAGGCCCCAGCAGCGTCGCCGCCACCGCGCCGGCGAGCAGGTACCCGAGCCAGCGCAGCGGCTGTCGGCGTCGGTGAGCGCGGCGGCGGCTCGCCGGCACCAGCCCGACGGCAGCCTGGACGGCGACGGCGGCCACGGCGGAGCCGACGCCCGCGGCCGCTCCGCGGATCACCGACGGCGGATGGCCGGTCAGGAACAGCGCCGACAGCGCCAGCACCAGGACCAGCCCGGGCACGATGAAACACAGCCCTCCGACGACGGCGCCGGGCGCGCCGCGCACCCGCCAGCCGCAGAAGATCGCCAGCTGCGTCGACGCCGGGCCGGGCAGCAGATTGGTCGAGGCGATGCCGTCCTCGAATTCCGCGGGTGCGATCCAGGCTCTGTCCTGCACGCAGAGTCGGCGTAGCAACGCGATGTGGGCCGGCGGCCCACCGAAGCCGATGCAACCGATGCGCCCCCATTCGCCCATGACGGTCAGCAGCGACGGGACCGGTGGTGGGCCCTGCGTCCCGTCGGGCATGGCTGCGCCGCTCTAGTGCGCGCGGTGCCGCGGCGGGTGATCGGGGCGCCGATGGGCCGGCGGCGGCGGGATCGAGCCGACGTCCGGGGTGCGGCGCGGCCACACCAGCAGCACCGGGCACGGCGCATGATCCACGACGAAACGCGTCGGCGGCCCGAGGCTCTTGGGTCCCAGGCGGGCGTCGTCGCCGTCGCGGGCGACGACGAGCAGGTCGGCTCCGGCGGCTGCGTCGACCACCTCGCGCTCGATCCGCCCGATCCGGGCTGTCGGCGTTGCCGGCCGACCGAGCCTCTCGGCGGCGGCGGCGAGCAGGCCGGCCGAGGCGTCGGACGCCGCCCGGGCGAGCGTCTCGCCAGGATCGATGTCGCTGCCCGAACGCCCGAGCATCCCGGCGTATGCCGCGTGTGCCGCGCCACTCATGTCGGCCGGGGTGACGTGCAGGATGGTGATGTCGGAGTCGGCCGGCGCGATCGGCCGCGCCGCGTCGATACAGCCCTCCCAGGTGCCTTCGGTGATCCAGATCAGCACGCGCATGCTCGTCACACTCCGATCGTCGCAAGGCCAGCCCACAGTGCCAGAACCGCCACCACCAGCGCCGCCGGCACCGTGAGCACGCCGAGTCGCAGGAAGTCCGCGAGTGACGGATCGGCGTCATGATGACGCGCGATGCGCCGCCAGAGCAGGGTCGCGAGCGATCCGGCGTAGGTGAGGTTCGGCCCGACGTTGACGCCGATCAGGGCGGCCAGGATCAGGCCGGGGTGCCCGAGTCCCGCGCCCAGGATGACCAGCACGGCCGGCAGGTTGTTGACCAGATTTGCCAGCACGGCGGCGATGCCGGTGACCGCCAGCAGCGCGAGCAGACCGGTGGAGTCGGGCAGGATGCGTCGGATCAGGTTGCCGAGCCCGTGGTCCTCGACGCCACGGACGACGACACCCAGCGCGAGGACAAAGATGCAGAAGGCCGGGTTGGTCGACATCACGAGCCGCCGCGGCGTGATCTGCCGCCGGGCCAGCCGTCGGACGGCGAGCGCCGTCGCTCCGGCGGTGGCAGCCCACACCGGCTCGACGCCCGCCGCCGAGGTGACCGCGAAACCGACCAGGGTCAGGCCGACCACGATGAGGGCGACGACCGGTGGGCCGGCGGAGGTCTGCCGCGGCCCCGCGGCCCCGCTCCCGCCGGCTCGTAGGTCCGACCGGAAGAAGAACCGGAATCCGGCGTACTCGACGGCGATGACGGCAAGCCATGGCAGGGCCATCAGCGCGCCGAACCGCAGGAACGACAGGCCGGTCGCGCCGAAGGCGAGCAGGCTGGTCAGGTTGGACACCGGCAGCAGCAGGGACGCGGAGTTGGCCAGGTGCGTGCAGGCGTAGACGTGTGGCCGGGCCCGCAACCGCATCGACGCTGCCGTCGCGAACACTACCGGGGTGAACAGTACGACGGTCGCATCCAGCGACAGTGCCGCTGTGACGACGGAGGCCACCAGGAAGACCAGACCGAGCAACCGCACCGGCCGGCCGCGCGATGACCGGCCGACCACCCGGCCGGCCGCGGCGAACACCCCTTCCGCATCGGCGAGATGGGCGAGCGCCAGAATCGCGGCGAGGAATCCGACGGTCGGTCCGAGCCTGCCGATCTCGCTGCCGGCGTCGTGAACTGACACGATGCCCAGCGCGACCAGAATCGCCACGAGCGGCACCGCGACCGCCGCCTCCGGCACCCTCCGCGGCGCCAGTACGGCGATACCGAGCACGATCACCAATGCGATGGCGGCGACGGTCTCGGCGACGGCAGGCGGCACGGGCGGTGGGTCTCTCTGTGGCGGTGGCGGTGGCGCCGGCGCAGCGCCGGCTCGCCGAAGGCTAGTGCGTCGCCGCTGTCCGGGGCCGTACGATCGTCGGCGCGGACGAGTTGGCCGGGCGACCGCGAGCGGGGGAGACCCTGTCCGAGGAAAGTCCGGGCTCCGCAGGGCAGGGTGGTTGCTAACGGCAACCCGGGGTGACCCGCGGGACAGTGCCACAGAAAACAGACCGCCCGGTCGCGAGACCGGGTAAGGGTGAAACGGCGGTGTAAGAGACCACCAGCGTCCCGGGTGACCGGGGCGGCTCGGCAAACCCCACCCGGAGCAAGGTCAGGAGGACCGGCCACCAGATCGACGGCCGGTCTGCGCAGGCGTTCGAGGGCGGCCCGTCCGAGTCTGCGGGTAGACCGCTTGAGCCTGCCGGCGACGGCAGGCCTAGATGGATGGTCGCCGGTCGGTACGACGCTTGCGTCGTGCCGATCACAGGACCCGGCTTACAGGCCAACTCGTACGCGTGCGGCGAACTCGCCGTGGCGGTCCGCCGCGCGCGGGCAAACTTGCGAGTGCCGCCACGGCAGAACGGCGGATCGTGGTCGGCTGGGGTGGGTCGGGCGGGCGCGGTT
>JBPCOR010000224.1:0-6798 GCA_051000035.1 Mycobacteriales bacterium
GCGACGATGTCGCGGTGATCGCGCCAGGCCTGGCGCGGGCCGGCCGTGGCCAGTGTCGTCCGCCTCGCGATCCGGACCCGGCTCTGGATCCCGCCCAGCATCGAGTTCAGCTCGTGGTTTCGACCGCCGTCGCGCAGCGCTTCGTGAAACGCGACGTCGGCGTCGATGATCGCCGCCTCGTCGCGCTCGCGAATGGCCGCGGAGTGGGCTCGCATCGTCCGGCGCATCGCGTCGAGGCTCGCGGAATCGGCGCGGGTCGCCGCGAGCCGCGCGGCCAGGCCCTCCAGCACCTCGCGCACCTCGTAGACCGGCGCGAGCTGGGTGCGCTCCATCGCCACCACGACCGCACCGCGGCGCGGGATCTCCACCGCCAGCCCCTCGGTGACCAGGCGCATCACGGCCTCACGCACCGGGCTGCGGCTCACGCCGAGCTGTCCCGCGAGCAGCGGAACCGAGAGCCGGCTGCCGGGGTAAAGACGCCCGTCAACCAGGGCCGCCCGCAACGCGTCGTAGGCCCGGTCGCCCATCCGGCCGGTCGGCCCCAGCGCATCCAGGGTCATGCCGCCGTCCACATGAACCGTCATGTTGCATGTAATCTGCAGACCTGTCAACGACGCCGACGACCGGACCATCACCACATCCGACGACGGGAGGCCCCCGGTGCGCGCAGTGCGCTATCACGGTCCGGGCGACATCCGGCTCGACCAACAGCCCGACCCCCAGTGCGGTCCGAACGACGTCGTCATCGCGCCTGCGGCGGTGGGCATCTGCGGCACCGACCTGCATATCGCTGCCGGCGAGTTCCCGCTGGCGCGGCCGCCGGTGACCCTCGGCCACGAGTTCGCCGGGCGAATCGTGGCGGTCGGCGGCGGCGGCGGTGACCTGTCCGCCGGTGACCTGTCCGCCGGTGACCTGTCCGTCGGTGACCTGGTCACCGTCGAGCCGCACCGCTACTGCGGGCGCTGTGCCTACTGCCGGCTCGGGCAGGAGCATCTGTGCGATGCGAAGCGTGGCTACGGCGTACGCCTGGACGGTGGCATGGCAGACCTCGTCGTAGTCCCTGCTGCCAAGGCGTTTCCGGTGCCCACCGGCGTCTCGACCACCCTCGCGGCGCTCACCGAGCCGGCCGCCTGTTGCCTGCACGGCATCGACCGGTTGCAGCCCAAGCCTGGCCTTCCCGTCATCGTCTTCGGCTGCGGACCCGCCGGCCTGCTGCTCGTGCGCCTGGCCGCGCTGTCCGGCCTGTCGCCGGTCGTAGCTGTGGACGGGATGCCTGCCCGCCGCGCGACGGCTGCGCGGGTGGGCGCCGACGTGCTGCTCGACGCCCACTCACCGACGCTCGCCGACGACGCGCGGCGGTGCACCGGCGGCGCCGGCTTCCCCTTTGTGATAGACGCCGTCGGTGCATCGGCAGTGCTGAGCCAGGGCATTCGGTTGGCGTCGCGCGGCGCCCGCATCCTGCTGTTCGGGGTTGCTCCGCAGCACGACGCGCTGTCGATCTCGCCGTACGACGTCTACATCCGCGAGTTGACGCTGCTCGGCAGTTGCATCAACCCCTTCACGCATTCCCGGGCGGTCGGTCTGCTGCCTGCGCTGGGCGTGGAGCACTGGAACGTCGCATCATTCGACCTCGCTGATCATGCGGCGGCATTCGACGCGCACCGCAACCAGGAAGCCGACAAGGTGCTCATCACACCGACTCCCGCGCAACCCTGACCACGGCATCGGAGCCGGCGTCCGCCCCGGCCTCCGGTGCCACCACGTTCCACTACTGACGCGGCAGCTGCACCTGTCCCATCGCCACCACCTCGCAACGATCACCGTGCGGATCGCAGAATCCCCGGTCCGAGCGCATCGGTTCGTCGTGGGTGCATTCGGCGGGATCGATCACGGTGGCTCCAGAATGACCCGAGATTGACGACGTCAGGATGCGAGACTCTCCATGACGGTATATACAGATCGCATGACTATCAAGGCGATGCAGGAACCGACCTTCCTGATCCTGACCGCGCTTGCCGACCGCCCGCAGCACGGCTACGGGATCATGACCGACGTCGACGGCATCTCCGGCGGTCGGATCAGGTTGCGTGCTGGCACGCTGTACGCCGCGCTGGACCGACTGTGCTCGCAGGGTTGGGTGCAGGCCGATCATGAGGAAGTGGTCGACGGGCGGTTGCGCCGCTACTACCGGTTGACGCCGCAGGGAGGGGACAGATTGGGTGCTGAGACGGCCCGGCTGCGCTCGAATGCCGACACCGCCGCGCGGCGCCTCGCCGGGCATCGGCGTCCACGATCGGCGGGAGGCACCGCATGAGCGGCTCGGCCGACGAACCGGACCGGCACGCGGCGACGGGGACGCGTCGCGACCACCTGCTCCTGGCGCTGTATCCGCGTCACTTTCGGTCAGGGTACGGCGAGGAGATGCTCGCGGCGTCACGGGAGCGCACGGACAGCAGTCGCTGGCCCACCGCAACAGACGTGATCGATCTGCTGCTCGGCGCGGTACAGGTGCACCTGTGGCGGTTGCGCGACGCCGACCACGCCCCGCTGCGCGGCGGGTCGGCGATCGTCGGGGTGCTCGCGCCGGTCATCCTGCTCACCGGGCTCGGCACCGACGTGCACGAGGTCGCCTGGTTCGTGTGGTACAGCGGGTTCACCGACCTGCCCTGGCGGCAGGCGGCCCCGGACGCACCCGTCTGGCTGGCGTGGGCGATCGTCGCACCGCTCGCCCTGCTCGGCCGGCGTCGCACGGCTGCCGTGGCCGCGTGGCTGGCCACCGCCGGCATGGTCGTCGCCATTGCAATCGGCGCGATGCTGCCCACCCCGCTCAGCAGCGGTCAGCTGTTGCTGGCCCTGCTCGCCGCCGTGGCGCTCACCTTCTCCCCCGATGCGCCGCGCGGAGTCGCCGTCGTCGGCATGCGGCGATTTCTACCGGTGCTCGGTGCGGTCGTGCTGGTGCTGTTCGCCCGGCTCCTCGGCCGTCACTTCGTGCTCGTCGACGTGGTGGCGTGGGTGGCGCTCGGCGTTGCCATCGCCTACGCGTGCCGGCCCCGGACGATGGCCGGACGCCGTGCCATCGTGCTGCTAAGCGCGCCGGCTACCTCGGCCGCCGGCGCGGCTGTCCTGGAGCTGGGCGTCTTCGCACTCCACGTCGTGCCGTTCACCGAGGCGTGGCCGCTGGTCGCCGGGGCGTTCTACGGCGCGCCGCTGGTGGTGCTGAGCACGCTCGCCCTGTTGTTGCGCCGCCTCGAACGGTCCGGGAGTTTCGCGGCCGCGCCGGAGTGAATCGCTGGGCTACCGCCCGAGCCGTCACATCCTCGGCCTATCGGCCGAGCGATCACATTCTCGGGCTACCGCCCGAGCCAGGGCATCAGCTCGCGCAGCTTGGCGCCGACCTGCTCGGCCTGGTGCGCCTCGGCCTTGGCTCGCAGCGCACCGAAATCGCCCCGGCCGGCCTCGTCCTCGGCGACCCACTGCCTGGCGAAGGTGCCGTCCTGGATCTCGGTGAGGATCTGCCGCATCCGCACCCTGGTCGAGTCGTCGATGACCCGCGGTCCGCGGGTGAGCCCGCCGTACTCCGCGGTATCGCTCACGACCTGCCACATCCGGGCGAGCCCGCCGTCGTACATCAGGTCGACGATCAGCTTCATCTCGTGCAGGCACTCGAAGTACGCGGCCTCCGGCTGGTATCCGGCCTCCACGAGCGTGTCGAACCCGGCTTTGACGAGCTCCGACAGGCCGCCGCAGAGCACCGCCTGTTCGCCGAAGAGGTCGGTCTCGGTCTCCTCGGTGAACGTCGTCTTGATGGCGCCGGCCCGGGTGCCACCGATTCCCTTGGCGTAGGCGAGCGCGAGGTCGAACGCCGTGCCGGTCGCGTCCTGGTCGACCGCGACAAGGACCGGTACGCCTTTGCCGTCGGCGAACTGGGTGCGCACCAGGTCACCGGGGCCCTTCGGCGCGACCATCGCCACGTCGATCCCGGCCGGTGGCCTAATCAGGTCATATCGGATGTTGAAGCCGTGCGCGAAGAAGATCGCGTCCCCGTCCTGCAGCGTCGGCGCGACCGACTCGGCGTAGATCGCGCGCTGCGCGGTGTCCGGGGCGAGCATCATCACCAGGTCCGCCTCGGCGCAGGCAGCGGCGGGCGTCAGCACCGGGAGCCCCTCGGCCTGCGCCGCGGCCCGGCTCTTCGACACCTCCGGCAGCCCGATCCGTACGTCGACGCCGGAATCCCGCAGGGACAACGCGTGCGCGTGTCCCTGGCTGCCGTAGCCGATGACTGCGACCTTGCGCCGCTGGATCAGCGACAGGTCGGCGTCGTCGTCGTAGAAGATCTCTGCGGGCATCGGGTGCGGTGTCCTCTCGGGCTGGCGAGTGCGTCTGATCGGTCAGGTCAGGCCGGGCGGTCGACGGCTCGCAGGCCGGTCGGCGCCGTGATCGAGCGGGGCCCGCGGCCCAGCGCTACGGCACCGGACTGCGCGATCTCCTTGACACCATAGGGTTCCAGCGCGGCGAGCAGGGCGGCGACCTTGGCCGCGTCACCGGTCGCCTCGATCGTCACCACGTCCACTCCGACGTCGACAACGTGCGCGCGGAAGAGCGTCACCGTCTCCAGGACGTGGCTGCGAATTGTCGGATCGGCCCGCACCTTCACGAGCAGCAACTCGCGCTGCACCGTGCCCGCCGGGTCCAGCTCGACGATCTTCAGGACGTTGATCAGTTTGTTCAGCTGCTTGGTCACCTGCTCCAGCGGCAGCGACTCGACCTGGACGACGATCGTCATGCGCGACACGGTCTCGTCCTCGGTCGGGCCGACCGCGAGTGAGTCGATGTTGAAGCCGCGCCGGCTGAACAGCGCCGACACCCGCGTGAGTACGCCGGGCTTGTTCTCGACCAGCACCGACAACGTGTGAAGGGTCATGAGGCGACCTCCGTCCCGAGCACACAACAGGAGCGCAGCGGATCGAGGTCGCCGGGGTGACAGCTCATCGGACCGCCTCCTCGTTGACAGACGCGGTCACACCGCGTCCTTGTCATAGATCGGTCGTACATCGCGGGCGGCCATGATCTCGTCGTTACCGGTGCCGGCCGCCACCATGGGCCACACCTGCGCATCCTGGCCGACGACGAACTCCACCACGACCGGGGCATCGTTGACGCCCATCGCCTTCTCGATCGTGGCGTCGACGTCCTGGCGCGACTCGCATCGCAGCCCGACGCAGCCGAGCGCCTCGGCGAGTGCGACGAAGTCGGGGATGCGCACCGTGCCCGACCCGTCGGCGATCGTGCCGAGCCGGGTGTTGGAGTAGCGCTGGTCGTAGAACAGCGCCTGCCATTGGCGCACCATGCCGAGGTTGCCGTTGTTGATGACGGCCACCTTGATCGGGATCCCTTCGATGGCGCAGGTTGCGAGCTCCTGGTTGGTCATCTGGAAGCAGCCGTCGCCGTCGATGGCCCACACGGTCGCCTCCGGCCGGCCCGCCTTGGCGCCCATCGCGGCGGGCACGGCGTAGCCCATCGTCCCCAGACCACCGGAATTGAGCCAGGTGTACGGGCGCTCGTAGGAGATGAACTGCGCGGCCCACATCTGGTGCTGGCCGACGCCGGCGACGTAGATCGCCTCCGGGCCGGCGATCGCGCCGAGCCGCTCGATGACGTACTGCGGGGCGAGGGCACCGTCCTCCGGCCATTCGTATCCCAGCGGGTAGGTCGAGCGCCAACCGTCGATCCGCTCCCACCAGTCGGTCAGGTCGGGCGTCCCCTCGGCCGCGAATACCTCTGATACAGCGGGGATCAGCGCGCTGATGACCTCACGGCAGTCACCGACGATAGGCACCGCTGCGACCCGGTTCTTGGAGATCTCCGCCGGATCGATGTCGGCGTGGATCACCGCGGCGCCAGGGGCGAACGACGCGAGATTGCCCGTCACCCGGTCATCGAAGCGGGTGCCGAGCGCGATCAGCAGGTCGGCCTTCTGCAGCGCGGCGACGGCGGTCACCGCGCCGTGCATGCCGGGCATTCCCAGGTGGTGCGGATGGCTGTCCGGAAAGGCCCCCCGGGCCATCAGCGTCGTGACCACCGGCGCGCCGGTGATCTCGGCGAGTTCACGCAACTGCTCCGCTGCGTGCGCCTTGAGCACCCCGCCGCCGACGTAGAGCACCGGCCGCTTCGCCGTCGAGATGGCCCGGGCGGCCTCGCGGATCTGCTTGGAGTGCGGGCGAAGCGTCGGGCGGTATCCCGGCAGGTCGATCACCGGCGGCCAGGCGAACGTCGTCTGCGCCTGCAGCACGTCCTTGGGCAGGTCGACCAGAACCGGGCCGGGGCGGCCGGTGGCGGCGATGTGGAAGGCCTCGGCGAGCGTCCGCGGAATGTCGGCGGGGTCGCGGACGAGGAAGTTGTGTTTGGTGATGGGCTGCGTGATCCCGCAGATATCGGCTTCCTGGAAGGCATCCGAGCCGATCAGGGCCCGGCCCACCTGCCCGGTGATCGCGACGATCGGCACCGAGTCCATGTGGGCGTCGGCGATCGGCGTGACGAGGTTGGTCGCGCCCGGTCCCGACGTCGCCATGCACACACCGACCCGCCCGGTCGCCTGCGCGTAGCCGGTCGCCGCGTGCCCGGCGCCCTGCTCGTGGCGCACCAGGACGTGCCGCACGGTGGTGGAGTCGAACAGCGGGTCGTACGCCGGCAGAATCGCGCCGCCCGGGATGCCGAATACGACGTCGACGCCGAGACGTTCCAGCGACCACACCAGCGACTGGGCGCCGGTGCCGGGCCTGACGGGCGGTTCTGCTGAAG
>JBPCOR010000291.1:0-7861 GCA_051000035.1 Mycobacteriales bacterium
CCGCCAAGGCCGCCACGCCGACCCGTTCGACGCCGCCGGCGGCGGCCAACACGGCACGCATCGGCGTACCCGCGGTGACGCCGCGAAGCGCGGTCCGCAGCGAGGCGCTCCGCCACGCAGCGAGCAGGCTCTGGTCGCGGCCGGCACCGTCGATGGCGATGGCCACATCGATCGATGCACGCGCCGCCAACTCCAGGCGCAGCCGGTCGACGGCAGCAGCGCTGACGAACGGCAGGTCGGCGGCCAGTACGACGACAACATCGGCCTGCACGTAGCCGAATCCGGCCGCAACCGCTGCTGCCGGGCCGCCGCCGGCCGGCTCCTCGCGCGTCACGACGTCGGCGGCGACATCATCGCGCCGCGGCCCGACCAGGATCAGCCGATCGGCGCCCGCGAGGGCGCTCGCGGACCGCGCGGCCAGCGACCGCCCGCCGACCAGCAGCGCCGACTTGTCGATACCGCCGAGCCGGGTGCCCGAACCACCGGCCAGCAGAATCGCGTCGTAGCCGGGCAGCGGCGTGCCCCCGTCAGTCATCGGCGAGGGCGACAACCGCCGCGCACAGCTCATCGTCCACAGTGGACGGTACGGCGAGCAGGTCGAGGAGCAGCCGTCCCTCGATGACGTGCCCGAGCACGGCCGGGTCGCCGCGCCGCAGCGGCTCGGCGTACCGCGCCGGGAGACTCACCGCCGCGCTCGGCAGCCCGACCTCGGGTGCGCCGCCGCCGCCCACGGCCGCCCGGGACATGATCGCGCTGGCGTCGATCCCCTTGTCCAGCAGTGCTTTCACGATCAGCTCGGCCCGGCCTCGCAATTTCGCCGCATCGGCCGACAACGCGCGGCTCGTCGGCGTCGACGGTCCGGCGAGGGTCGCCTCGAGGGCCGCGAGGGTGAGCTTGTCGACCCGCATCGCGCGGGCCAGCGGATGCCGGCGCAGCCGCTCGATGAGCTGCGTATCACCGGCGAGTAACCCCGCCTGGGGGCCGCCGAGCAGCTTGTCGCCGCTGGCCGTCACCAGGTCGGCGCCGTCGCGCAACGCCGATGTCAGGTCCGGCTCGTCGGGCAGCCGCGGGTGCGGCGCGAGCAGCCCGGAGCCGACGTCGACCACGAGCGGCACGCCCAGACCGGCGATCTCGCGCACGGGCACGGCAGCGGTGAAGCCACGGATCAGGAAATTCGACGGGTGCACCTTCAGCACCAGCGCGGTGTGCGGCCCGATCGCCTCGGCGTAGTCGTCCCTCGTCGTGCGGTTGGTGGTGCCGACCTCCCGCAGCCGGGCGCCGGTCGACTCGAGCAGGTCGGGCAGCCGGAATCCAGCCCCGATCTCCACCAACTCACCACGGCTGATGACCATCTCGCGTCCCGCTGCGAGCGCCGTCGCGGCCAGCACGAGGGCGGCCGCGTTGTTGTTGACGACATGAACGGCGCCGGCATCGGGCAGCGCGGCCCGCAGGGCGGTGATGGCGCCCCGGCCCCGACCGGCCCGGTGACCCGTCCGCAGATCCAGCTCGACGTCGGTCGGCCCGGCCGCCCGGACGACCGCCGCCACCGCGGCATCGGACAGCGGTGCCCGCCCCAGGTTGGTGTGCAGCAGGACGCCCGTCGCATTGAGCACCGGGCGCATCGACCCCGTCACGGGTGGCAGCGCCGCGAGGGCCTCGTCGAGAACGTCGGCGGGGGCGATCTCGCCGTCCCGGCAACGCTGCTGGGCCGCGGCGACAGCAGCTTTCAGCACGGACGGCGCGAGTCCCGATGCGGCCGTGGCGACGCGTGGATCGGCGAGCAGGACGTCGGTCCGCGGCACCGACCGGCGCCGGTCCGGACCGGTCGCATCAGCGGTTGTCGCCACCCCGCACCTCCTGCGCGTCCGCCGGCGGCATTGTTGTCGGCTGCGGTCGCTACTGTGCCGGACATGATGACGGATGGTTCCGCCGCACCCACGATCGGCATCTCCGCCCTGGTGCTCGACAGCATCGACTACGTCTGGTCGACCCTGCGCGCGCGGTTCGACGGGCTGACCCAGCAGGAATACCTGTGGGAGCCGGTGCCGGGCTGCTGGTCGGTGCGGGAGACCGACGGGGTCGTGGCCGTCGAGCGCGTCGGGCCCGATCCCGAACCAGCCCCGGTGACGACCATCGCGTGGCGGATCTGGCACCTCGCGTCGGAGTGCTTCGCCGACTACACCAGTCAGGGCTTCGGCGTACACCCGCTGTCGGTGCGCGACCGGCAGTGGTTCCTCGGCGTCGACGAGGCGATGCCCGCCCTCGACACCGCATGGACGGCCTTGCGTGGCAAGCTCGGTGAGCTCGGTGACATCGGCATGACCGCGGAGCTGGGCGAGGCCTGGGGTCCGTACGCGCGCGACCCCTGGGCATCGCTGGTGCTGCACGCGCAGGACGAGCTCTCCCATCACGGCGCCGAGATCGCCCTGCTTCGTGACCTGCACGCCCATCGCGCCGGCGGCACGTTGCATGCCTGAGCAGACCGAGCAGCCCGGGGCGCAGGAGATTCCGTCGCCGATCCGCTGGCGGCTGCATCCGCGGGCTGCGCCCGCCGACGTCCGGGAGGACCGCGCCTAGGGTTGCCTGTCATGAGGGCCGCTTCGGACGACGTCGACGTGGTCGTCATCGGCTCCGGCTTCGGTGGGTCGGTGGCCGCGCTGCGCCTGACCGAGAAGGGCTACCGGGTCGCGGTCCTGGAGTCCGGCCGCCGCTTCGACGAGACCAGCCTGCCCGCGACGTCCTGGCGGCTGCGCCGATTCCTGTGGGCACCGGCGCTTCGTTGCTTCGGCATCCAGCGAATCCACCTGCTGCGCAACGTCGTCGTCCTGGCCGGGGCCGGCGTCGGCGGGGGCTCGCTGGTCTACGCCAACACCCTGCACGAGCCGGGTCCGACGTTCTACGCCGACCCGCAGTGGGCCGCGATGACCGACTGGCGTGCCGAGCTCGCGCCGTTCTATGACCAGGCCCGCCGGATGCTCGGCGTGCAGCGGAATCCCACCATGACGCCGGCCGACGAGGCGATGCGCGACGTCGCCCGGGAGATGGGGGTCGGCGAGACGTTCCGGCTCACCGATGTCGGGGTGTTCTTCGGCCCGCCCGGCACCCCGCGCGGCACCAGGGTCGAGGACCCGTTCTTCGGCGGCGCCGGCCCGGCCAGGCGGACCTGCATCGAGTGCGGCGAGTGCATGACCGGATGCCGCTACGGCGCCAAGAACACCCTGCTCACCAACTACCTGCACCTCGCCGAGCGGGCCGGCGCCGCGGTGTATCCGATGACGACGGCGACCGCGGTCCACCCGGACGGTTCCGGGCGGTACGTCGTGCACGCCCGGCGCACCGGCGGGCCGGGTCGGCGCCGGTTCACCGCGCGCCAGGTCGTCTTCGCCGCCGGCGCGCTCGGCACCCAGCGACTGCTGCACCGGATGGTCGCAACCGGCGGCCTGCCCGACGTCTCGCCACGCCTCGGGGCACTGACACGCACCAACTCCGAGTCACTCGGCGGCGCTATCACCGGTGAGTCCACTGTGGACTACAGTCGCGGCGTCGCGATCACCTCGGCGTGGAATCCCGATACCAACACCCAGATCCAGCCGGTCCGCTACGGTCACGGCTCCAATGCGATGGGCCTGCTGGCCACCCTGCAGACCGACGGGGGCGGCGCGCTGCCGCGGTGGGTCCGGTGGCTCGGGGCGGTGACCAGGCACCCGCGCCGGCTGGCGCGAACCCTCGACGTGCGCAGGTGGTCAGAGCGCACCGTGATCTCCCTGGTGATGCAGTCCGTCGACAATTCGATCACCGTCGTACGCCGCCGCGGCATCGGCGGGCGGGTCCGGCTCACGTCCCGGCAGGGGTACGGCACGCCCAACCCGTCGTGGATCCCGGCCGGCAACGAGGCGGCGCGGCTGCTGGCGAAGCGCATCGGCGGCTGGCCGGCGAGCACCGTCGGTGAGATCGTCAACATCCCGATGACTGCCCACCTCATCGGCGGTGCCGTGATCGGCGACTCACCCGCGACCGGCGTGGTCGACGGGTACCAGCGGCTGTACGGCCATGCCGGCCTGCACGTGCTCGACGGCGCGGCCGTGTGCGCAAACCTCGGCGTGAACCCCTCGCTCACGATCACGGCGCAGGCCGAGCGGGCGATGGCCTGCTGGGCGAACAACGGCGACCGCGACCCGCGGCCGCCGCTCAGGTCGGCGTACGAGCGAATCGGCTACGTCATGCCGCGATCGCCGGTGGTGCCGCCGTCCGCGCCCGGCGCGCTGCGACTTCCGACGATCCGGTAGCCGCACGGACGCGCCGGGCGCGCGGACACGCGGACACGCCGGACACGCGGACACGCCGGACACGCGGACACGCCGACACGCGGACACGCGGC
This sequence comes from Mycobacteriales bacterium, assembly GCA_051000035.1. GTDB lineage: Bacteria > Actinomycetota > Actinomycetes > Mycobacteriales > QHCD01 > QHCD01. The sequence goes on from JBPCOR010000291.1 coordinate 4,379, forward strand.
GGCCAAGCCTCGGCGGCTTTACCAGGCGGGACGCAGGACACGCCGGGCGGCCTGCGGCGCGTCGTGACCGCTGCCGGGTAGAGCTGACTTTCTATCTTTCGGAGGCATGTCCTCGGCGTGGACCGGATTACCGGAGAGCACGCCCGCGAAGCGCAGCAGCGTCATCCGCCGGTCGCGGGCGAACCGCTCGAAGACGACACGCAGGTCGGCCGGTTGCTCGGCAGCGATCATGTCGCCTCCCCGCCGTGATCCTGCAGCACTTCAATGCGGGAGGCGGCGGATTCGTTGCGAGCGGTCCGATATCCGACCGAAGCCCGCAAGAAGTGACCCCTATCGGGATTGCTGCGACCTTGCTGGGAAACGGTCGAGTCGGCCTACGCCAGGCCAAGGTGTGCCGCGGCGATGGTCACGGCCTCGTCATCGACGGCGAGCATGCGCACGCCGCGCACGTTCACCGCACCGAGGGCGCGGTCGAACAACGTGACGTGGATCCAGCTCGCCTCCAGCGTCGACCACCAGCGCAGCCCGGCCGCGTCGGGATGACGCTCGTACTGCCGTACCGCATAGGCCTGGGTGATCCCGCGTCGACCGGTCGCCACGACAGAGGGGCGCAGCGCCCGCGCGACCAAGACGGCGGGGTCGTCGAGGTCAACGAGCACCGCGTGGCCGTCGAGCTCCAACTCGGCGAGTGCGAGCTGCCGACCCGACCGAACGAGCAGCTCAGGCCGCAGGTCCCCGGTGCCGCGGAACGGCGCGAGCATCTCCGCGACCGCGGGCACGGCGGCCTCGGCCAGGTACAGGCAGCCGTACCGATCCGGGGCGTCGTGGCGCCCGGTCCCCTGCAACGCCCGCGGCACCCACAGCGCCTCGCCGGGCTCCCCGGCCCTCGCCGACGGGTCCCACGGGAGGACCCGCCACAGCCTCACGCGAAGCTGCCGGCCCGCTCGCTGGCGATCGCGTCGAGTACCTCACGTGCCTGGCCGCGGCGAATGAGGTCCACCGGGCGCCGCTGCCCCAGACTCGGATTGGCCCCGAGCAGCCAGCGCTCGGCCGCCTCCGCCGGGTAGAGGCGCAGCAGGTGCGCCATCACGAGTTCGAGCAGGTCCACGCGTGCGGCATTGACATCGTCGATCCCCTGCCCGCGGCGCCACCGCGTGACCTGCGCCGGGCTGACATCGAGCAGCTGAGCCAACCGTCGCTGCGAGCCAAAGTCACGGCTCAGCGCCGCCACCTTCGCCACCGTTGTCACAGGCATGCCCCGACACTAACGCAACACGATCTATTGCGCGCAGCCATCGACATGGCTGCGTGCAGTCGCCGCACAGACCCCATCAGCTCGACGGTGTGATCGACGTCGGTGAAGCCACTGTTCTCAGCGACTTGGGCCGCCCAGCGTTCGACGCCGCGGCTCTCGATCTCGACCGTACGACCGCAGGGCAGACCAGGTGGTGGTGATGGCGGCTGGACTGGCCGCAGCGGCGTCATGTCACCGGCAGGATGCGCAGCCGGCGCACCCGACCGGCCGACACGTCGAGCACGGCGAGGGTGCCGTGCCGCTGCCGCCGCCGGTCGGTTGGCGAGCCGGGATGCACGATTCGCAGCAAGTCGTCGCGGTCGTCCAGCGGTTGGTGTGCGAGTGGCCGAAGAGGAGGCACCCGACCCGGCTTCACGGTGCGTAGACGACCCGCGGCCCGAGGTCAGCCGAAGCCGGCCTTCGGCGGTGTGAACTGCACGATGCCGAGGCCCGCGGGCCGGCCCCGGTCGGCCCCGCAGGGCGCTGGCGAAGTACCGACCGGAATCCTCCGTCACCGTGCGGAGTAGCACGTTCGGGTGCCTGCTGTCGACGATCGCTGCGCGCACCCGACCGCCGGGGTCGAAGCAGGACAGGTGCCCTTTCGAGCAGAACCACACGATCCCCACCCGCCGCCCACGCTGGTCGGACCGGGCGCGGAGCCGGGGCCGTGGCCCGCCAGGACGACGGCCGGGACGGCGATCGTCAGCGGACGCCGCCGCTCCTCGGCGAAGCGGCGATGGGCTCCGCAAGCCGGCTCCGTACCGTCGTGCATCAACGCGACCTCCCGGGCTGACGTGCCATCCCTACAACGGGGAGGTGCGCCGATTTGTGATGTCAGCGTCGATCAAGCGGCGTTGCTCGGTGCGGGGCGCACCTGGCGAGGCCTGCGTCGACGTCCGGGGTGTTACCGATCAGTGCGTCGCGGCCTCGTGCGACGCGTGGCCGCCCGGCTCCAGCTGGAACGCCACGTGCTCGACGTGGAAGTGCCCGATCAGGCACTCCTGCAGTTCATCCAGCAGCCGGGGAGTGTGGTCATAGCTGAAGCAGGCGTCGTCGAGCACGATGTGCGCCGAGAGCGCCGCCAGGTTCGATGTCACGGTCCACACGTGCAGGTCGTGCCCGTCCCGCACATGCTCCGACGCCAGCAGGTGGTCGCGGATCGCCGTCAGATCGATGCCGTCGGGCCCGGCCTCGAGCAGCACCCGCCCGGAGTCGCGCATCAGCCGCCAGGCCGCCACGAACATCAGACCGACCACGATCAGCGACGCGATCGCATCGGCGCGGACGAAGCCCGTCGTGAGGATCACGATCCCCGCGGCGGCGGTGCCGATGAAGCCGAAGATCGGTGCGTACGTGTTGGTAGGCGCCCTCGATATGCAGGCTCGACCGGTTGGCGCCGGCGAGCTGCCAGGCGGCAACGACGTCGACCAGGCAGCCGGCCAGCGCGACGACCACCACCGGCCCGCCGTGCACGGCCGGTGGCCAGATCAGCGGGATCGCCTCGACGGCGACGATGCCGCCGACCACGAGCAGGGTGACGCCGTTGCCGGCGGCGGACAGGATCTCGGCGCGCTGGTAACCGAATGTCCACCGTCCGGTGGCGGGCCGCGTCGCGAGGCGCATCGCCCACAGCGCCGCGCCGATCGCGCCGATGTCGGTGAGCATGTGGCCGGCGTCGGAGATCAGCGCGAGTGAGCCGGAGATGAACGCGACGATCACGTCGGCGAGCATGAAAGCGGTCAGCAGCGCCAGGGTTCCGATCGGCGGCGCGACGTGTGGCCCGGAGCCGACGGTGCGTGTGCGGTGTACATCGGCCGGGCGGGCGGGCCCGCCGGTCACGACCACCCTCGCGGCAGCCCGGAACGGGCGCCCCCCGCCAGGGGCACTTTGGCTACACGGTTACCGCACCCGGCGGAGGTGGCGCCAGCGCCGCCGATCGCCGTCGCTTTGCGAGGATGGCGCCCGTGCCCGACACCGATTGCATCCCGCTCGGCCAGGTGGCCGACCCGCACCTGACAAGGCTGTGCGGCCGCGCGCTTGACCTGGACGCGCCCGACGCCGCCGACGTGCTCCGCCGGCTCGCCTCGCCGCCGGCCAGGCGCCGGGCGCACGCCCTGGTGGCCGGCAGGGACGGCCTGCTGCTCGCCTCGGTCGACGACCGGGACGCCGCGGTGGGGCATCTCGACCTC
>JBPCOR010000389.1:0-4395 GCA_051000035.1 Mycobacteriales bacterium
GACCTGTCCCGCCGCCTGCAGATCAGCAAGTCGGCGATCTATCACCACGTCGAGAGCAAGGACGCGCTGCTGGGTCTCGCGCTCGATCACGCGCTGACCGGGCTGGAGGCGGCCGCGGCCCAGGTGCGCCGGCTTGACGGGCCCGCCGTCGTACGGCTGGAAACGCTGCTGCGGGCAAGCGTCGCGGTGCTCGTCGACCGGCTGCCCTATGTCACCTTGCTGCTACGGGTGCGCGGTAACAGCGAGGTCGAGCGGCAGGCCTTGCTGCGCCGCCGCCGGATCGACCGGCTGGTCGCCGATCTGGTGAGGGAAGCCGTCGGTGACGGCCACCTCCGCCCAGACCTCGACCCAGAGGTCACGGCCCGACTGCTCTTCGGCATGGTCAACTCGCTCACCGAATGGCTGAAGCCAGGCAGCCGGTACGGCGCGGAGACACTGGCCGATGTCGTTGCTGCGACGGCATTCGACGGGCTGCGGGTGGCGCGCTGACCTGCCGGCGTAAAGGCCCCGAAATCAGGAGTCGGATCGTCGGGTGACCCGGACCCGCCACCGGGGCGGGCCTTGCTGGAGGTAGTCGAATCCGTAACCGTCCGGGTCGGCCGCCGCGAGCCTCCGCCAGATGGGCAGTGGATCGGTGCTCGCCTGCAGATCCACCTGCCCGCCGCGGTGCAGCCGGAGCAGTCGGCCCAGGGCAGCGTCTACGCCCTGAGGGCCCCGCAGCTCGTCCAGGTCGAGGAGAGGCCCGTCTGTGAGCGCGTACCACGCATGGGGAATCCGGCCCGGGCCGCTGGGCGAGGGCACGTCGAGGTCGCCGCCGAGGACCTGCTCCTCGGCGGCGATGTGGGCACGCAACTTCGCCACCAGGTTGCGGGTGGCGGCGGCCAGTTCAGCCGGGACGTGCGGACCGGCGGCCCCCGCCACGTTGGCCAGCGTCTCGATCATCCGGCGTAGATCCAGATGATCGCGACACAGCTGATCCAGGTCCTGTGGATCGTCGTGATAGTCGCGGAAGAGGAGCCATTCCTCGTCGACGATCTGCCGGAGCACCTCCAGGTGCAGGTAGTCCAGAAGGACGTGGAGCTCGCGCTGCGGCCACCGGTCCTGATCGGTCTGGACCAGTAGAGCAGCCGATCGAGAGGTTACCTCGGCGAGCAGCAGCACATGCTCATCACTGAGGGTGGCCGACGGGTTGCTCATGATCGGGTCTGTGGGCTGGTGATCCATCCATGCTGAGTCTGAGTCATACCTTCACTGTGTCCCGGACACCGACCGCCCGACAGAGTCTTTGGGCCCATCATCGGCGTACCGGCGGTCACCGGTGCTGGGATGTCTGACCCCGAGGACGTCGGGAGTCATGACCTTCCGGTGCTCGGCGTGGTCCGGCTCCGTTGCGTCGCTTTCGATGCGGCCGGGCCGCCGCCGCGGCCGATGTACGCCGCAGTAACCGCCAGCACGGTGCCGGCCAGCGGACCGAGCAGGTAGATCCACAGTCCACCGAGGTCACCACGGACCACGTCCGGACCCTCCCGACGCTGCCATGGGTCCGCGTCCAGCACCGCAGCGCCGGCAGCGGCGACCACGAGTATGGAGGTGCCGAACAGTTCACTGAACGGCCGGCGCCACTCGTAGGACAGATTGGCGAAGTCTCTGGCCCAGCCGGGTTCGCGCTCGAGCAGCCGTGCCGTTCGGGCCGGGTGCGAGCGGCGTACGACGCGCTCGAGCTCCGCCGGGTCGCTCGGTTCACCACCGCGTCGAGGCATCGATACCCACCCGTCAGGTGCGGCGGACCTCGGCGCCGTAAACCGCGGCCTGGGTGCGGCGCTGCATGCCGAGCTTGCCAAGAAGGCCGGAGACATAATTCTTGACCGTCTTCTCGGCGAGAAAGAGGCGCTCGCCGATCTGCTTGTTGGTCAGGCCATCGGCGATCAGGGCGAGTATTTCGCGTTCACGGGGGGTCAGCGAAGCCAGCCGAGCGTCTTTCGGCTCACCGTCGCGCAGCCGCGAAAGCAGCCGTTCCGTGACCGACGGGTCGAGCAGCGATTTGCCGGCGGCCACCTGGCGGATCGCGTCCACGAGGGAGTAACCGCGAACTTCCTTGAGCAGGTAGCCGGCGGCGCCGGCCAGCACCGCGGCGAAGATCGCGTCGTTGTCGTCGTAGGAGGTCAGGATGACGCAGCGTACTTCGGGCATCGCCGACCGGATGTCGCGGCAGACGTCGATGCCGCTGCCGTCGGGCAGCCGGGCGTCCAGAATGGCCACGTCGGGGCGGGCCGCCGGGATGCGGGCGAGCGCCTCGGCCGCGGTGCCGGCCTCGCCCGCGACCACAATGTCCGGCTCGGCGCCGATGAGGTCCGCGATGCCGCGCCGCACGATCTCGTGGTCGTCGAGCAGGAATACCCGCACCGGCGATGTCACCGAGTTGATCAGGTCAGTGGGATCGTCCATCGCAGGGTCGTCCCTCCTTCTTTGCCAGGCCGTAGGGGTGGAAGTGGCGAGCTGATGACGAGCCCGCCACCGTAATGCTCGGCCCGCTCCCGTAGGTTCGCGAGTCCGCTGCGCCGTTGGGTGTCGCCGATGCCCGCCCCATCATCGGTGAGCTCGATCGCCAGCTCGCCGTGTCCCGCGCTCACGTCGACACCGACCTCGCTGGCTCCGGCGTGCCGAGCCACGTTGGTCAGTGCCTCGCGTACGACCGCGACGAGGTCGTCGAGCACAGCGTGGGGGATCACGGCGTCGACGGGGCCGGCGAAGCCCACCCGCGGCTCGAAACCCAGCAGCGGGGTGACCTCTGCGGCGACAGCCAGCAGCCGGGCCCGCACCGCGCCGGTCTGCGGGCCCAGCGGACCGCGGAGTTGAAAGATCGAGGTGCGGATCTGCCGGATCGTCTCGTCGATGTCCTCGACCACCCGCGACAGCCGGTCGGCCCGCGCATCGGTGCCCAACCCGGCGGCGATGCTCTCCACCGTCAGTCCGGCGCCGAACAGCCGCTGGATGACGTGGTCGTGCAGGTCACGAGCGATGCGATCACGGTCCTCCAAAAGGGCGATCCGCTCCTGATCGGCGCGGACGTCGGCCAATTCCAGCGCAACGGCGGCGTGGTTGGCGAAGGTGGTGGCCATGTCGAGGTCGGCGGCGGTGAACCGCGGCCGGCCCTGCAGGCGGCCGACGATGAAGGCGCCGCGGGCCCGCTGCGTACCGACCAGGGGAAGCACCATCAACGCACCGACCGGCACCACCTCGCTGAGGTGCACTGTGTACTGCGGCTCCTCGGCCATGTCACCGATCAGCACCGGCCGGCCGGTGTCGATGACGACCCGGGAGACCGTGTTGTCCATCGGGTAGCTCAATCCGGTGAGCTGATCAGCCCCGGTGCCGGTGGCGACCTCGACCATCAGCCGCTGACCGTCCTGGGTCGGCAGGATGACGTTTACCGCGTCGGCGTCGGCGATCTGCTGGACCCGGCGGGCGATCACGAGCAGCGGCTCGTCGCCCTCGTTGGACAGCAGTTGCCGGGTGATCTCGGTCGAGGCCCGCAGCCAGTCCTGCCGCCGGCACGCCTCGTCGAAGAGCCGGGCGTTGTCGATGGCGACTCCGGCGGTGGCGGCGAGTGATGAGATGAGCTCCTCGTCCTCGGCGCTGACCGGTCCCTGGTCGTGTCCGGTGAGGTACAGGTTGCCGAACACCTCGTCGCGGACCCGGATGGGCACGCCGAGAAAGCTTCCCATCGCCGGGTGATTCGGCGGGAAACCGACCGAGCGAGGGTCGGTGGCGATGTCCCGCACCCGAATGGGGCGGGGATCATCGATCAGCGCACCGAGGAGCCCCTTGCCCTCGGGGAGGTGCCCGATGCCGGCCACGGTGGCGTCGTCCATGCCGACGTGGATGAACTGCTCGAGACCACCATCGGATGCGAGCACACCCAGGGCGCCGTAGCGGGCGTGCACCAGCTCGCACGCGGCCTCGACGATGTGACGTAGCACGACCGGCAGGGCGAGATCGCCGACGATCATGCGGTTTGCCCGCAGCAGGCCGCGCAGCCGGGTCTGCGCGGCCATCACGTCCTGCGCGCGAGCGACGAGCTGGGCCAGCAGCTCGTCGAGCTCGAGCCGGGGCCCGGGCAGGGCCGCCGGCCCGGGCGCGTCGGGTTCGGGGGCCTGTGGAGATGGTTCCATCCTGGCAACCGTATCGGCCGCACCGGCCTGATCGCGCTGACGCAGCGGCCGATCTACGCGGATTCGACGAGCACGTCGACCAGCCGCCGACGGCGGACGCCCGGCGTGATCGGCGCCCGGCCCACCCGCAGCAGCACGTGCGGTTGCATCGACAGGCGTAGGTCCTGGCGCAGCATCGCGCGGGTATTCGGCATCTCGATCATCTGGGTGAGCGGGCTGGCGG
>JBPCOR010000035.1:0-4571 GCA_051000035.1 Mycobacteriales bacterium
CTGGACCGGGTGTGTGTCGCGTCGTTCTCCGAGTCCCGGCTGGCCCGGATCCGGGCGGCGCTGGGACCGTCGGTCTGCACCGCGCTTTGCCCCCGGGCCGTGCTTGCCCTTCGACTCGCGTCCTACGTCGGCCACCCCCGGCGCGCGGTGACAGCGCCGTGCGCGCAGGTTCCGGTCGCCGTCGGGCCGGTTCCGGTCGTTGACCCGCGATTCGTCGTGGCGGCCCACCGGTCGGGCACGCAGGTGCACGCGTGGACCATCGACGACGCGGCGGAGATGGTGCGGCTGCTCGAGCTGGGCGTCGACGGCATCATGACCGACGATATCGACACGCTGCGCGACGTGCTGACGGCACGCGGCGCCTGGACCGGGTGATGCAACCGGATCGGCAACCGATCGAGCTGTCCAGCAGTCTATGGAGCAGGGCCGGGAACACCCGCCGGAATCAGCGCCCGGTCGAACCGATCACGGCCCGCCGAACGTACGACGTATAGCTGCAACTACGGCACCACGGGCCCGAGCCGCCGCACGGGTCATGGTCCGATTGACACCGATATCGAAACCGACATCAGGGAATCTTCGGCCCGCTTCACCCGTTGGCAACAGCGTAAGCAGACCGACCCTCGGGGAAGGAAATAGACATGGCCGAACGCACTTTGCGCGGGAGCCGTCTCGGGTCGGTGAGCTACGAGACCGACCGCAACACCGAGCTCGCTCCCCGTGCTGAGATCGAATATGCCTGCCCGAAGGGGCACACCTTCACGGTGCCGCTCTCCGGCGAAGCTGAGCCGCCCGCGACCTGGGAGTGCCGGCTCGACGGCAGTATCAGCAAGCTCGTGCACGGCGCCGAGCCCGAGGTCAAGGCCGCCAAGGCCCCCCGCACGCACTGGGACATGCTGATGGAGCGGCGCACGATCGCCGACCTCGAGGAAGTGCTCGCCGAGCGCCTCGAGCTACTTCGCGATCGCCGATCCACCCGCCGCAGCGCCTGACCGGCTGATCGGTCCCTCGCGCACCCACCGGCGGCGCCCCGACGCGGTGCGCCGAGAATTCGGTGTCCGTTGGCGCCGGGTGGATCGGTGCTGCCGGACGCGCGGGTCAGCCGCCGGAGACGGCGACGAGATCGAGGTCCGCCCCGGGTCGTAGCTGCATGCCGTCGCGGCGATCCAGCCAGTGCTCCGGCAGGGCCACCCGGCGCGGCGCGCTCGAGGTGCGGCCGCGCGGAGCCCCGGCGGTGCCGACCGGATACGGCTGGTCGGGAACCATCAGCTGCAGCAGCCGGTCGAGTTCGGCGAGCGAAGACACCCGCCCGAGCCGGCCGCGCAGCTCGCCGCCCACGACGAAGCCCTTCGTATACCACCCGGCGTGCTTGCGGAAGTCGATCAGGCCGCGCTGCTCCCCCTTCCACCCCGCCAGCAGGACGGCGTGGCGGCGCATGATGGCGGCCACCTGCCGCAGCCCCGGCGGCACCGGTTCGGGTGCCCCGTCGAACGCCGCCGCGAGGTCGCCGAAGAGCCACGGCCGACCCAGGCAGCCACGGCCGACCACGACGCCCGCACAACCGGTTTCGGCGACCATCCGCACGGCGTCGGCCGCGGTCCAGATGTCGCCGTTGCCCAGCACCGGCACCGGCAGGGCCGCCGCGAGTTCCCCGATCGGCGCCCACCGGGCCGTTCCCGAGTAATGCTGGGCCGCCGTCCGGCCGTGCAGCGCGACGGCGACAGCCCCCTCGCCGGCCGCGATCCGCCCCGCGTCGAGATAGGTGAGGTGGTCGTCGTCGATGCCGAGCCGCATCTTCACGGGGACCGGCACGGCGCCGCCCGCTCGCACCGCCGATCCGACGACAGCGGCGAAGAGATCACGCTTCCACGGCAGCGCCGCGCCACCACCGCGCCGGGTCACCTTCGGCACCGGGCAGCCGAAGTTGAGGTCCAGGTGGTCGACCCGGCCCTCACCGACGAGCATCCGCACCGCCTCGCCGATCACCTGCGGGTCGACGGCGTACAGCTGCAGGCTGCGCGGCCGCTCCGCCGGGCCGAATCCGATCATGGCCATCGTCTTGGGGTTGCGCTCGACCACCGCGCGGGCCGTGATCATCTCCGATACGTACAGACCCGCGCCGTACTCCCGGCACAGGGCCCGAAACGGAGCGTCGGTCACACCGGCCATCGGCGCCAGGATGACCGGCGGCCAGACCCGGTGCGGCCCGATCTGCACCGCCGACCCGCCCGGACCGTTCATTCCGGCCGCAGGTCCCGCAGCCGCGGCCGCTGCACCGGACGCCGGACGCGGTCGAGCACCCCCCACCAGGTCACCCGCCACAACGCCTCCGCGACGATCCAGCCGTCCATCTTGCTGACCCCTCGTTCGCGCTCGACGAACGTGATCGGGACCTCGGCCACCCGGAATCCCGCCGTCAGCGCGCGCCGGGTCAGGTCGACCTGAAAGCAGTATCCCTGCGAGGCGACGACGTCCAGGTCCAGGTGGCGGAGCACGCTCGCGCGGTACGCGCGATAGCCGGAGGTCAGATCACGCAGCGTCGCCCGCAGCGCCAGCCGGGTGTAGAGGTTACCGCCACGGGAGAGCAGAAGGCGGGACCGCGGCCAGTTGTGGACCTCGCCGCCGTCGATCCAGCGGGACCCGAGGACCACATCGGCGCCGTCCAACGCCGCAAGGAGTCTGGGCAGCTCCTCGGGGGCATGCGACCCATCGGCGTCGAGCTCGACGAGGACGTCGTACCAGCGATCCAGACCCCAGCGGAAGCCGGTCAGGTACGCCGCACCCAGCCCCGCCTTGCCGGTCCGGCGGAGCACGTTGATCCGGTCGTCACGCGCGGCGAGCTTCTCGGCCAGCTCACCGGTGCCGTCGGGGCTGCCGTCGTCGACCACGAGGATGTCCGCCGCTGGCGTGGCCCCGCGCACCCGGGCCGTGATCGGCTCGAGATTCTCGATCTCGTCGTACGTCGGGATGATGACGAGCACCCGGTCGCTCATCTGGCCGCCGGGCCGTGCTCGGCGGGCGGCGCGGGATCGGCGGTCGACGCGGCCGGGTGGCGTCGGCGCAGGCCGACCGCGACGATCAGCGCGCCCACACCGATCGCGGTGAGCACCCATTCCGGTGCGTCGCCGAGATGGTCGGCGGGGGTGATCGACGTCTGCAGCGGCAGCGACTGCACGAACGTCGCCGCGGTGAAGATCCGGGACTGCTGCCGGACCGTGCCGTCCGGTCCGATGATGGCGCTGATGCCGCTGGTCGAGCTGACGACGACGGCCCGGTCGTGCTCCACCGCCCGGATACGCGCCATGGCCAGCTGCTGCGGCGACTCGTCGCTGTGGCCGAAGGTGGCGTTGTTGGTCTGCACGACCAGCAGCCGCGCGCCCCGGCCGACGCCGTCGCGCACGAGGGAGTCCTCGGCCACCTCGAAGCAGATCACGTCGCCGACGACGGTGCCGCCGATGCGCAGCGCGCCCGGCGCCGTCCCGGCCAGCATGTCGTGCGGCACCAGGTCGGCCTTCGACGTGATCAGCCGAGCGATCGAGCGCAACGGCATGTACTCACCGAACGGCACCGGATGCCGCTTGATGTAGGTCTGACCGGCCCCGGTGCGCGGATCCCAGACGATGCCGGCGTTGCGGACGTGGGTGCCGGGGCCGTCCAAGATGGCGCCGACCAGGATCGGGACGCCGACCGCCCGCGCCGCGCCGGTAATCAGCGCCCCGGCGTCGGGGTGGCCCAGCGGGTCGATGTCCGAGGCGTTCTCCGGCCAGATCACGAAGGCCGGACGGTGCACCGTGCCGGCCTTGATCCGCGCGGCCAGGCGAAGTGTCGCGTCGACGTGGTTGCGCAGCACCGCCTCCTGCTGGGCGTCGAAGGAGAGGCCCAGCCTCGGCACGTTGCCCTGCACGACCGCGATGGTCGTCTTCGGCGCCGACGCCCCGCTGTGCACGGACAGGCCGATGACGAGACCGATGCCGGGGATCAGCAGGGTGGCGGCGACGCCGGCCGCAGCACCCCTGCGTCGCGCCGGTGAGTCGGTGGCCATCCGCTGCACCGTCCACGCCAGCATCGACCCGGTCAGCGCTACGACGAAGGTCAGCAGCGGAGCGCCGCCCAGGCGCACCCACGGCAGGAAGGCGCCGTCGGGCTGGCTGAACGCCAGCCGGCCCCACGGGAATCCGCCGAAGGGCTGCCGGTCCCGCAGTGCCTCCTCGGCGACCCACAGCCCAGCCACCCACACCGGCCAGCCGCGCAGTCGCTGGACCGTCGGCAGGGTTGCTCCGAGCAGGACGATGAACGCGCCCTCGAGCAGGGCGAGCAGCCACGCCACCGTCCCGACGTACGTCGTCGTCCAGCGCAGCAGCGGGCCGAAGAACGCGAGACCGAAGAGCAGGCCGTACAACGCGCCGGTGCGGGCCCGCCGGCCGCGCACGGCCAGGGACAGGATCGCCACCGCGACCGGTGCGACCGGCCAGGCACCGTAGGGCGGGAACGCCAGGACGAGCAGCAGCCCGCCCGCGATCGGGGCAAGGAACCGGGCCCGGCGCCAGCGGGCGCGGGCGTCCACCACCGGA
>JBPCOR010000049.1:0-4094 GCA_051000035.1 Mycobacteriales bacterium
CGCCGGGCATGCTCGCCCAGTCCTGGTCGAAGTAGATGCCGGTGGCCGGGTTGGCGTCGATGTGATCCTCGCGCAGGGTGTCGTAGAAACCCTTCGTGGTGGCCGGATCGCCCTCGAGCTTGCCGACAACGGTGCCGGCGTGGATGTGGTCGACGCCGATCAGCCGGCACCATTTCGCGATGACCCGGAAGCTCACGCCGTGCGTCTTCTGCCGGGTATACGTGCCGTGCCCGGCGCGGTGCAGGTGCAGCAGCACGCTGTTCTTGCGGGCCCAGTAGGCCATCGACTGCATCGCAGAGTAGCCGATCGTCAGGTCGATCATGACGATCACGCTGCCGAGCTCCTTGGCGAATTCGGCCCGCTCGTACATGTCCTCGACGGTTGCGGCCGTGACGTTGAGATAGTGCCCCTTGGTCTCGCCGGTCTCGGCGACGGCGCGATTGACGCCCTCCATGGAGAACAGGTAGCGGTCCCGCCAGCGCATGAACGGCTGCGAGTTGATGTTCTCGTCGTCCTTGGTGAAATCCAGGCCGCCGCGGCAGGCCTCGTAGACGACACGACCGTAGTTGCGCGCCGACAGGCCGAGCTTCGGCTTGATCGTCGCGCCGAGCAGCGGCCGGCCGTACTTGTTGAGGTACTCCCGCTCCATCACGATGCCGTGCGCCGGGCCCTGGAAAGTCTTCACGTACGCAACGGGAATCCGCATGTCTTCCAGCCGGAGCGCCTTGAGCGGCTTGAAGCCGAAGACGTTGCCGATGATCGACGACGTTAGGTTGGCGATCGAGCCCTCTTCGAACAGGTCCATATCGTATGCGACGTAGGCGAAATACTCGTTGTCGCGGCCCGGGACGGGATCGACACGGTAGCACTTGCCCTGATAGTGGCTGTTGGCCGTCAGCCGGTCGGTCCACACGACGGTCCAGGTCGCCGTCGACGACTCACCGGCGACCGCGGCCGCCGCCTCGATCGGGTCCACTCCCGACTGCGGGGTCACCCGGAACAACGCGAGCACGTCGGTGTCCTTGGGCACGTAGTCGGCGTTGTAGTAGCCCATGCTGGCGTAGGTGTGTACGCCGGGATCCCAGCGGGCCGGCTCCTTGGCGCCCGCTCCGTTCTTGTCGGGCACTCCGTTCTTGTCGGGCATTGCGTTCTTGGGTGCTCCGTTGTTGGTGGACACACAACCTCCTCAGCCGGACCGGCCCGGGTCGCGAGCCCTGTCGATGTCAGGATGTGCCCATAAACTTGAAGTGTCCAGCGAGTGTTCCCTATGGTCACTTGAATAGCTACTCATGTTCTGGTCGGTCTGGCCGGGGGAACGAGGTGCTGCGGTGACACCGACCCGGCTGCAGACGTTCATCGCGGTCATCGACTGCGGCTCGGCTCGGGCCGCGGCGGAGCGGCTGTCGGTCACCGAGTCCGCCGTGTCCGCCTCGTTGGCGGCGCTGCACCGCGAGGTGGGCGCCATCCTGCTCGAACGCCGCGGCCGTGGCCTGCGGCTCACCGAGGCCGGTTCGGTATTCGCCGACTACGCCCGCCGCATCCTCGGCCTGATGGAGGAGAGCGTGCAGGCCGCCCGGGTCGGGGTGTCCGCCGACCGGGGGCGCGTCCGCCTGGGGGCAGTGACCACGGCGGGGGAGTATCTGCTGCCCGGCCTGCTCGCGTCGTTCCGGCGCCGGCACCCGCAGGTCGAGGTCTCCCTGGACGTCGGCGTCCGCGACCGGGTCTTCTCCCTGCTCGCCGACCACCGGCTCGACGCCGTGATCGGCGGGCGCCCGCTGCCCGGCCGTGGGCTGATCACCCGGGCGACCCGGCCGAATTCACTCGTGGTCGTCGCCGCCCGCGGAGCACGCCCGGATCTGGCCAGGACACCCTGGCTGCTGCGCGAGCCGGGCTCCGGCACCCGGGAGACGACCCTCGCCCTCATCGACACCCTCGACATCCGGCCGCCGGTACTTGCCCTCGGCTCACATGGCGCCGTGGTCGCCTCCGCCGTACTCGGCCTCGGCGTCACCGTCGTGTCGGCCGATGCCGTCGCCCACCATCTGCGGGTCGGCGACCTGCGGACCGTCCCGGTGCGCGGCACGCCGCTCAATCGGCCGTGGCACGCCGTGACCACGGCGGCGCCGACGGCGACCGCACGGCTCTTCCTCTCGCACCTCATCGATTCCGCGGCAGCCGGGGAGCTGGCGTTCCGATCGCGCCGGCGCGCCGTTCACCCCGCCATCCGCCCGCCCGGGTGAAGCGAGGCACCGCAACCGCCCTACGGTGGTATCGACAGGTCACGACCGTTGAGAGCGTGGAGGTCAGCAGTGCCGGAGTTGCACGACATCGCAACCAGTCTCGTCCGGGCTGCGAAGGGGATCCTCGCCGCGGACGAGAGCATTCCGACGATGACCAAGCGGCTTGAGGGCGCCGGCGTCACCGCCACCGCCGACTCGCGCCGGGACTACCGCGAAATGCTGATCACGACGCCCGGGCTGCACACCTGGATCGGCGGCGTCATCCTGTCCGAGGAGACGATGGGGCAGCGCCTCGCCGACGGGACACCGTTCGCGGCGGCATGCACCGCGGCCGGGATCGTCCCCGGCATCAAGGTCGACCGGGGCACGACCGCCCTGCCGTACTCCGACGGCGGCCTCGTCACGGAGGGCCTCGATGGCCTGCGCGGGCGCCTTGAGTCCCACCGCGAGGGCGGCGCCGCCTTCGCCAAGTGGCGGGCGGTGCTGTCCCCCGGCAGCCTCAACGCGCGCATCGTGCACGCCAACGCCCACGCCCTGGCCCGCTATGCCGCGCTGTGCCAGGAGGCGGGTATCGTCCCGATCGTCGAGCCAGAGATGCTCATGGAGGGCGCCCACGACATCGCCCGGTGCGAGGCGACCACCGCCGAGACCCTCGACGCCGTCTTCACCGAGATCGACACGATGGGTGTCGACCCGCGCGGCATGATCCTCAAGCCGAACATGATCCTCGCCGGCGCGACCAACCCCGACCAGCCCGGTCCGGGTGAGGTCGCCAGCCGCACGGTGCGGGTGTTGTCGGCGAAGGTCCCGGCGGCCGTTCCGGGCATCGCCTTCCTGTCCGGTGGGCAATCCAACCAGCGCGCGTGCGACAACCTGACCGCGATCAACGAGCAGGCCGGGTCGGACCCGGCGGCGCCATGGCGGCTCACGTTCTCCTTCGGCCGCGCGCTCGTCGACGACGCCCTGCACACCTGGCGGGGTGATGCCGGCAATGTCGCGGACGCGCAGCGAGCGCTCGCCGACAACTGCCGGCGGGCCAGCGCGGCGACGTCGCCCTCGCATCGAGAGCCCGCCGCCGTCTGACCGGCTCGGCATCGCGAACGGCGCCGCGGGGAACCACCGAGACCCGGTGCCGGGTCACTGGGCGGCGGCGGGCGGAGTCGGTCGGCCACCGACGGCTCCCGGCACTACGGCCTCGACCGTGGTGCCGATGCCCGGCTCGGACCTGACGCTCAGCTGGCCGCCGAGAAGCTGTACCCGCTCGAACATCCCGGCCAGGCCGTACCGCGGCGCGGGTGCGCGGGTGTGCGGCGCGCTCGACAGCCTCCCCGGGGCGTCGAAACCGGGTCCGTCGTCGGTGACGGTGAGCACGAGGGTGTGACCGTGCTGTACGAGGCGCACGAGGGCTCGGCTCGCGCCGGCATGCTTGACGACGTTCTGCACCGCCTCCTGCGCGATCCGATACAGCGCGTTGCCGACGTGTTCTGGCAGGTCGAGATCCGGTACGTCGACCTCGACGTGAATGCTCGGCACCGCCCGGCCCATGCTGACCAGCCCGGCCGCGAGGCCAAGATCGTCCAGGACCGGGCTGTGCAGACCCGCGATGGCGCTGCGGGCCTCGTTGAATGCGAGGTCGGCGAGCCCACGTGCTGCCCGCACCTGCTCGGCCGCGTAGTCGGCATCGCGTTCGGTCAGCGCGACGTCGGCTGCCGAGAGGTGAAAGGTGAGACTCGCGATGGCCTGGGTGACGCCGTCGTGCAGGTCGCCGGCCATCCGACGCCGCTCGGCCTCCTGGGCCGAGACGGTCGCCGCGACGAGCGTGTCCCACTCCCGTTCGAACTCCGCGAGCGCCGA
>JBPCOR010000081.1:0-6989 GCA_051000035.1 Mycobacteriales bacterium
GGGATGAAGAACACGCGGTAGATCAGGTCGTACAACCAGGGCGCCCGGCGGAGCATCAGCGCGTATCCGTCCCGCAACCCCACGCCGATCCCGGCCGGCAGCACCGTCAGGAGGTCGACCACGTGAGCGTCGTGACCGCGGGCCCGCAGCCGTCGTGCCACCTCCTCGGCGACCTGGTCGTGCCCGGCACCCATGCTGGCGGTGACCAGCAGGTACCGCTCGCGGATCTGCGTTGGCCCTAGGCTGTCGATCGTGGCTGCCCGCCCATCGTCTACCGGCCCCCGCGATCGCAGTTCGCCGGTGGCTCGTGCCGCCGGCGCGGCGGCCATGGCCGCGGGCGCCTGCCAGATCCTGCCAGCCGGGTTGTGGTTGGCCCGCCCGCGGGCCGCGCTCGCTCCCGCGCTGGCCGGGCAGGGCCGAGCCGGTCACGTGGCGCTGACGTTCGATGACGGCCCCGATCCGGCGTCGACCCCGGCATTCCTGGACCTGCTCGATGACCTCGACGTCGCGGCGACGTTCTTCTGCGTCGGTGAGATGGCGCTGCGGGCACCAAGGCTGGTGACCGAAATAGCCGACCGCGGGCACGAGATAGGCGTCCACGGCTGGCGCCACCGCAATCAGTTGTTCCGTCCCGCACGCCTGCATATCGAGCTGGCACGGACGGCGGCGCTGCTGGACTGGCGGAGCGGGACCAGACCGCGGTGGTACCGGCCGCCGTACGGCGTCCTCACCGGCCAGGGCCTGCTCGCCGCCCGCTCCGCCGGGCTGCGCCCGGTGCTGTGGACCCGCTGGGGCCGCGACTGGGAAGCCGGCGCGACGCCGGCGAGCGTCGCGCGCGAGATTGCTCCCGGTCTGCTCGGCGGTGCCACGCTGCTTCTGCACGACACCGACGCCTACAGCGCGCCGGGCAGCTGGCGGGTCACCCTCGCCGCCGTACCGGGCATCGTCGCGTCCTGCCAAGACCGCGGCCTCACGGTCGGCCCACTGTGCGATCACGGCGTCGGCGGCGGCCCGATCGGCCGGTAGCGGGTTGCCGGCCGAGACCCGCTCTCACGTAACGGGACACCTACGCCGGTCGGGCGCGGTTCGCGGGTCGCGTGGAGTCTGCTCGTGCTGCCGCCTGCGGGTCGGGGTTGCAGGTCAGGGTCAGCGCGCGTCGCGGCCCTGGCCCCGCTCCTGTCTCTCGTCGCGATCCCGATCGGCGGGACCGTCGGGGCCCGCCGGCGGTCGCCACTGCTGCGGGCGCTGCGGCGCGCGTTGCCACTGCTGCTGACCGCCCGGTCCGGGACCGCCCGGTCCGGGGCCTTACGACGGCGGCCCGGAGGGTGAGCGCTGCTCCCCGGCCGGTGGGATGGGCGGTGGTGGTACGTCGACGTGCGGCACGGGTGGAAGCGACACCTGAGGCAGGATGTTGGCGTCGTCGTCCTCCTCGGGCAGGCCGGAGTGGGCCGCCAGGCTGTCCGGGTCGGTGTCCGAGGCGCGCAATGCCTCCGGCTGCAGCGCGGCCGGCGGCAGGTTGGAGTCGAACCAGCCGCTGGTGTCCAGGCCGGAGTCGCCGAGCGGGCCGGCCGCCGGTCCGTTGCCGGCGTCCGTCAGCCATGACCCGGAACTGCCCGACCCGGAACCGCCCGACCCGGAACCGCCCGACCCGGAACCGCCCGATCCGGCGCCGCTGGAACCCTTGTCGTCGGCTCCCCCGCCGGCCATGCGGGAGAGGCCCTCGAGGGCCTTGTTGAACTCGCTGGGGATGATCCACATCTTGTTCGCGTCGCCCTGCGCGATCTGGGGCAGCGTCTGAAGATACTGGTACGCAAGAAGTTTCGGGTCCGGATTCGCCGCGTGGATCGAGGCGAAGACCGTCTCGATCGCCTTCGCCTGGCCCTGCGAGGAGAGATAGCGCGCGGCCCGCTCACCCTCCGCCCGCAGGATCCTGCTCTGCCGCTCCGCCTCCGCGCCGAGGATCGCGGCCTGCTTCTGGCCCTCGGCGGAGAGGATCTGCGACGCCTTCTGGCCCTCCGCTGTCTTGATCGCCGACTCGCGGGCGCCCTCGGCCTGCAGGATCATCGCTCGCTTGTCCCGGTCGGCCCGCATCTGCTTCTCCATCGAGTCCTGGATCGACGGCGGCGGATCGATCGCCTTCAGCTCGACCCGGGCCACCCGGATGCCCCAGCGCCCGGTGGCCTCGTCCAACTCGCCGCGCAACCGGCCGTTGATGTTGTCGCGGGAGGTGAGTGCCTCCTCCAGGTTCATGCCGCCGACGACGTTGCGCAGCGTGGTGATCGTGAGCTGCTCGACGCCCTGGATGAAGTTCGCGATCTCATACGTCGCGGCCCGAGGGTCGGTGACCTGGAAGTAGATGACGGTGTCGATGTTGACGGTCAGGTTGTCGGAGGTGATGACCGGCTGTGGCGGGAAGGACACCACCTGCTCGCGCAGGTCGATCGTCGTACGGACCCGGTCGACAAAGGGCACCAGGAACGAGATCCCGGGCGGCAGCACCCGCACGAAGCGGCCGAGGCGCTCGACGACCGCGGCTCGGGCCTGCGGCACGATCCGCACCGACCGCACCACGATGACGACGACCAGCACGACGAGCACGGCGAGCACGATCCAGACGGCCATCAGATGTCACTCCACACGACTGCGGTCGCTCCCTTGATTTCCATCACCTTGGCTACGCTGCCGATCTCCAGCCGTTGGCTGGTGTCATAGGAGGTGGCCGACCAGGTGTCGCCACCGATCTTCACGCGGCCGGACCTCGCGTCGACGGGCTCGACGACGACAGCCTCCCGACCGATCAGTCTTTCGACTCCGGTCTTGCTGTGCGGGACGCTCGCGATCATGTGGCGCCGGATCACCGGCCGCACGGCCGCCAGCAAGGCGAGGCTCGCGATGGCGAAGACGATCACCTGAATCGGGGCGGGCGCCCCGGCGGCCGCGGCGACGGCCGCCCCGGCGGCGCCCCCGGCGAACATGACGAGCACCAGATCCAGTGACACGGTTTCGGCGATCGCGAGGACTCCAGCCGCGATCAACCACCACAACCATGACGCCATCCGTTCATCGTGCCACGCGTGTCGGGATGGGCGCCGTTCGTCCAGCTGACATCGCGCGGCCCGGCAAGACGCTCGCCGAAGCTCCGACGTACGCTCGCCGTCATGACCTGCCGCTCCGGGCTGCTCGCCGCGTGGTCCACCGCCTGGCTCGCCGGCACGACGTCCTACGACGAGGCCGTCACCGCCGTGACCGGCCAGGATGCGCCGCACCAGGTCGTCGGCCTGCGAGGCGGCCGGGGCCGGGCCGACGCCACCGCCGAGCCCGTTCCGCTGGGCTGGTTGCTGACCGAGATCAGGGCCAGCCACGCCGGGCCGCCGCGCCTCGCCCTGCCGGTTCCCGGCGATCCGCGTGGACTCCCCCCGGGCATCCCGTTCACGGCCGCAGCGATGGAAGCCGGCGAGGCGGCCCTGACCGATGACCTCGGCGTCGTACCAGCCGTCACCGGCGGCCACGGCGACGTCGTGACCTGGCGGGCGTTTCAGATCCCGGCCGCGCCGCCGGATCTGCTGTCACCGGGCGAGGCCGGCCACGACCTCGACGAGACCCTTCGCACCGTGACCACCGCGCTGACGGCCCTCGACGTGACCAGCTGGCGGGCCGACATCGGCGCCGCGATCGCGGCCGTCCGCCGGCAGCCGCCGGTCCCCCTTCCGCCGGGACACGACCAGCAGGCCCGGGCCCTGCTCGCGCGCGCGGAGTCCCTCGCCGACCTGCTGCGCCTGGCCGACGACGATCCCGGCGGTGCCGTGACGTCCCGGGAGGCGCGGCAGCGGGCGCAGTTGCTGGCGCCGCTGCGCGCCGCGGTGCGGCGGGCCCGGCTCGCGGCGTACAACGCGACCACCACCCGCGCGAGCTGACCGCCCCGACAACCCGGTTGCGCGCAGCGCCGGCGCGGGGCATCGTCATCCCCATCATGCTGCGCTGACCACCCGTGACCTGCCCGCGACCGAGGCCGTTGCCGCCCGGCGGGCACCCGCACCGCTCACGTCGGTGGTCTCCGTTGTCCGATCGCACCTCCCGTCGTCCCCTCGTGGCGCGCGACGTCGTGAAGACCTATCCGACGGCCACCGGCGTCCGCCGCGTGCTGGACGGTGTCAGCCTCACCCTCACGCCGGGGCGGCGCACCGGCCTGGTCGGGGAGAACGGGGCGGGAAAATCGACCCTGCTGCGCCTGCTCGCGGGCCTGGAATCGGCGGATACCGGCGAGATCACCCGACCCGGCGACATCGGGTTCCTGGACCAGCAGCCGGTCAGCCCGCCGGGCGGGACGGTGCGCGGCGTCGTCGACGAGGCGTTGTCGCGGATACGTGACACCGAGACCCGCCTGGACCAGCTGGCCCGGCGCCTGCGGGTGTGCCCGGACGACGCGGTCGCGCTGGCCGGCTACGGCGCCGCGCTGGACTGGGCGCAGGAGCACGAGCTGTGGGACGCCGACCGCCGAGCGCGGCGGGTCCTCGCCACGCTCGGGCTCGGCGACGTCGACCCGGCCCGTCCCCTCGCGACGCTCTCCGGCGGGGAACGCTCCCGGCTTGGTCTCGCGGCGTTGCTGATGCGCCGGCCCGGCGCGCTGTTGCTGGACGAGCCGACCAACCATCTCGACGACGCCGCGCTGGACTTCGTGCAGGCGGAGCTCGCGGGCGCGCCGGGCGTCGTGGTGCTGGCCAGCCACGACCGGGTCTTCCTCGACGCCGTCTGCACCGACATCTGCGATCTCGACCCGACCCGGCACGGCGCGACCGTCTACGGCGGGTCCTACACCGGCTACCTGGCCGCCAAGCGGGCCGAGCGCGCCCGCTGGGAACGCCAGTTCAGCGCTGAGCAGGAGGAGCTGACGCTGCTACGCCGTGCCGTGCACACGACCGCGCCGCAGGTCGCCCACGGCCGCGCCCCGCGCGACAACGACACGGCCGGCTACAAGTTCCACGGCTCGCGGGTCGAGCAGCAGGTCGCTCGCCGGGTCCGCAACGCCCGGCAACGCCTGGACGAGCTGACCCGCACCCAGGTCCGCAAGCCGCCCGCCGCGCTGCACCTGCGAGCGCGCCTCACCGACCGGGCCGGGGGTGACGGCCCGGCGATCGCGCTGCGCGGCCTGCGGATCTGCGGGCGGCTCCGGCTGGATCGCCTCGACGTCCAGGCGCCCGGGCGGCTGCTCGTTACCGGCACCAACGGCGCCGGCAAGTCCACCCTGCTCGAGGTCCTGGCGGGGAGGTTGGCGCCCGAATCGGGATCGGTGCTACGACGCCGCGGCCTGCGCGTCGGTTACCTCCCGCAGGAGGTGTGCTTCGGCGATCCCCGGCGTACAGCTGGTGCTGTCTACGCCGACGTGGTGCGCGAGGACTCCGGCCTGCCCCGGCTCGACGAGCTGGGGCTGCTGGCTCCGCGTGACATGACCCGGCCGGTCGATGAGCTGTCGGTCGGGCAGCGCCGCCGGCTCGACCTCGCGACCGTGATCGCCTCCGCGCCGGACCTGCTGCTGCTCGACGAGCCCACCAACCATCTGTCACTGCTGCTGGTCGACGAACTCGAGAATGCCCTCGACGGGTCGCCCGGTGGCGTCGTGATCGCCTCGCACGACCGGTGGCTGCGGCGGCACTGGGCCGGTGCGGAGCTCCGCCTGGAGCCGCGCGCGACCTGACGACGACTAACCGGCTGGTCGGCTGCCCGGCGGCCCGCTCACGGCGCGCCGAAATGCGGGTTGACGATGAGGCCCAGCACGGCGCCCTGGGGTGTGCGCACGGTGGCCGTGACGATGCCGCCCCCGACCTCGCTGACCGGCGTGTGCTCGGCTGCCCCCATCGCGATGGCGTCGCGGACGGCCGCGCCGACGTCGTCGACGCCCCAGTACGTCAGGGCGCCATCTGCCGGTGCGCCGTCGGGGAGCAGACCGAGCTCGTATCCGGCGACGTTGTACCCGACGTAGAAGGGCTCGTCGAAGTACGGTGCGACGCCGAGCAGCTCGGTCCACCACGTCTTGGCGGCATCGAGATCGGGCGCGGGGTAGATGACGGTCCGCAGGCCCTGCAGAGAGATTGTCATGCGCCGAAGTCAACCACTGCGGTCCGACAGCTCGGCGACGACGCAACGCAGGGCGGCCCTCGGCGCGTCCATACTCGGCGACGACGTGGCGGGAGGCGGCGATGGGCGAGCCCGATGCAGACTTCCGTGACTTCGTCCTACGCCGGGGGCCGGGCCTCGTCCGGTTCGCCTACGCCCTCACCGGCGACCGGGCGCTCGCCGAGGATCTGGTCCAGGAGGCTCTCGCCAAGGCCGGTCCCCGCTGGACGTCGCGGCGGGTCCACGCGCCGGACGCCTACGTGCGCACCATCATCGTGCGGGGCCACGCCAGCTGGTGGCGGCGCGCATCGAACCGCGAACGCCCGGCCCTGACGCCCGACACCGTGCTGACGACGGCCGACGGTGCCA
The DNA here is from genome assembly GCA_051000035.1 of Mycobacteriales bacterium. Classification (GTDB taxonomy): domain Bacteria; phylum Actinomycetota; class Actinomycetes; order Mycobacteriales; family QHCD01; genus QHCD01. Next base: position 6,481 of record JBPCOR010000081.1, read on the forward strand.
AGCCCGGCTTCGAGTCGTCGGTGACCGAGCGCGACCTCGTCTGGAGACTGCTCGCCGGGCTGTCGGCCCGGCAACGCGCCGTGCTCGTGCTGCGGCGCTACGAGGACCTGCCCGACGACGAGATTGCCGCCACCTTGCAATGCTCGGCCGCGACGGTCCGCAGCCTGGCCTTCCGCGGTCTCGCCCGGCTGCGCGAGCGTCCCGAGCTCGCCCGACCGGACCGGACGACCGCACTGGCTCATCCCGAGGAGGCACCATGAGCCGCCTGCCCGGCACCATCCGCGAGGCGCTGGAGTCCCACGACACCGCGCTGCCCGACGGCACGGAGCTGCTGGACGCCGTGACCGCGCGGATGCGCCGGCGGTCCCGCCGCCGTGGCGGCAGCCGTGATCGTCGTCCTCGCCGGTACCGCTGCCGCGCGCCGGACCGTGGAGAAGTCGGGGGCATTCGTCGGCGTCGAGGCGCCGGACGTCGCGACGATCAACCGGATCCTCGCAACGGTGCATGTC
>JBPCOR010000163.1:0-6729 GCA_051000035.1 Mycobacteriales bacterium
GCAACGGACCACGAGGGTCGGGGCGATCTGGGCGCCGGTGGCCGCAGCGCCAACGTCTGCGCGCTCGGCGGGGCGGGTGGCCCGCCGGCGTCGAGCCAGCGGGTGAGCTGTCGGACGAAGCGCCGTCTCTCGCGGGCGGTGCGCTCCGAGCCTTGTTCAGCGGGATAGCGGGCCAGTAGCGTGCGGGCTTCCTCGTGTCTGGCCGTTGCGGCGAGCAACGTCAGACGCAGCGAGGTTTCACGATCGGCATTCTTCTGCTCGCCGCTCTCGCCGCCGGCTTCGCGCCCCGGTCGGAGGGCGGTCTCGATGGCCGCGGCGTCGGGGAACTGCTCGGCGAATGCGAGCGCATTCTCGTTGATGAACGCAACAGTCTGACGGCCGACCGACCCGACATCTTGGGCACCATGCAGCGAGATCGTGAATCCCGATCGACCCGATGTCCGCGGATTGCGCACCAGCGAGACGGCCGGGCGCAGGGTCAGCAATGGCATGAGATCGAGCGCGGGCTCGTAGCCGACACCGAGCCGAACGCCGATTTCCACCGGCCACCTGCCCGGCCACTGCGACGACGTGCGGCCCAGCTCGACGGCAGCGATGACGCCGTTCCGGGTGTCCCGCGTCAGCGTCGTAATGCTGTGCCCGCCCAACTCTCGAGGCGCCCAGCCCGCCGCCGTCAACTCGTTGGTCACAACGCGACCGAGCATGACCAGGGCCTCGTCGATCGGTTCGGCATGGCCGCGCATACCCAAACCATGCCCTGGTTCGCAGCGGGGCGAAAGGGCGCGTATCGCCGCCGGTGAAGGGTTGAAGGGGCAGTCGTAGCGATTTGCGGTGGGTGATCCCCCGGTCCGGGTCTGCGGATCGGGACTTGGTCCGAGAGCGGCAAAGTGTGGCCGCTGCAGCGTCAGCTTGTTCGGACGCCGGTTCTCAAGCGAGCGGCCGGCAAGGCGAGGTAGGAGATGTGCTCACCGCGCGATCGGCGGCAGACCCAGGCGCTCACACGTTCCAGCGTCGCCGGGAAACACCGCGGCTGTGCCGTCTTCGAGGGTGCAGCCGATGAGGTGCGGGACCGGGTGGACCTTGCCATCCGGAATGTGCGGCCGCGCCGCGCCGACGCGCAGGATTCCGTCCCGCCAGGGCAGCGAGCAGGCTGCGACGGCGTTCTGGATCGGCACCGGCCCATCGCCGTTCGCCGGCGCAATGCCTATGTCCGTTCCGGGGTAGCTGCCGGTGCCCGAGGCGCGCGTGGGAGCGGAGTAGCAATGCGCGACGCTCTTGTCGGTGACCGGAGCCGGCTTGAGCACGTGCTGGGCGACGGCGACGCCGCCGGTCGTCGCCGCTGCGGTGATGAGTGTCGCGGCAGTGCCGAGGGTCCGTCGCCGGCGTCGCCTGCGGCGCTCGTCCTGGTGAATCGAGTTGATCAGGTGCAGGCACCGCGCGCGAGCTGCCGGTGACATCGGCCGGCTCGGCGGCACGTCGCCTATGTCGATCATCGCTGGGATTCCCCTTTCGTAATGCGCCAGTCCCGCGAGGCCGGACCATCTGTCGCGTCGCTCCGCCGGTGGAACGTGGCTCGTGCGCGGGACAGTCGCGACCGGACCGTCCCGATCGGCACCTCGAGCGCCACGGCGACGTCGGCGTAGGACAGACCGGCCCATACACAGAGCGCAAGAACGTCTTGCTCTGCCGCCGGCAGCTGCCGGACATCCTCGAGCACACGTCGCATCCGCTGCTCGTCGCCGAGTCGTTCGGTGAGGTCTTCGATCTCATCGCGACGGGTGTGCAGCGCGCTCACCTTCGCGACGAGCCGACGATTCCTGCGCACGGAGCGGTCGTGGTTGCGCAGCACGTTGTTAGCGACCGCGAGCAGCCAGGGAAGGGCGGGCCGGGCGTCAAGAGTGACTTCGGTGCACCGCCGCCACGCTTCGAGGAACACAACGGACACGAGGTCTTCCGCGTCGCTCCACGACGCGGTACGGCGAAAGCAGTGCGTGTAGACCGCGTCGGCATGACGCTCGAACAAGATGCCGAACGCAACGGAGCTACCGCGAGCGGCGCACCGCCACAGATCACTGTCGGAGGCGTCGACATCAAGCGAGCTGTCCACGCCCTATCATGTCCGGTCAGCGCAGAAAGTTCCGTGCCCGCAGAAGTTCCGTGCCCGCCGAAGTTCCGTGCCCATAGAGGGATGTTGGTGTGAACGAGCCGTTCGGTCCGGAGTTCTGGGATGAGCGCTACCGGTCGCACAGCGCCGTGTGGAGCGGCCGACCGAACATCCAGTTGGTCAGCGAAGCAGCCGACCTGGCAGCCGGCACGGCCCTGGACGTCGGCAGCGGTGAAGGAGCGGACGCGATCTGGTTGGCCCAACGCGGATGGCACGTCACCGCCACGGACATCTCGGCCGTCGCCCTGGAACGCGCCGCGGACCACGCCCGAAACGTCGGCGACGATGTCGCTGCGCGGATCGACTGGGTCCAGGTGGACGTGACGACATGGGAGCCCAGCCGGGCAGCCTTCGACCTGGTCTCCGCCCAATTCATGCACCTGCCCACGCCGCAGCGGACGTCCCTCTTCGGCCGGCTCGCCGCGTCCGTCGCGACGGGCGGCTGCCTGCTCATCGTCGGACACCACCCCTCAGACCTACAGACCTCAGTTCCCCGCCCGCCACTGCCGGACCTGTTCTACACCGCCGCCGACATCGCGGCGTCACTTGATCCGAGCGAGTGGGGCGTGATCGTCAGCGGGAAGCGCGAGCGCGAAACCACCGACCCCGACGGTCGCACCGTCACCATCAACGACGCGGTTCTCCGCGCCCAGCGCAGGGAGATCCAGCCGCTCGCACCGTGATGCGCCGGGGCCCAGTCGGCCAGCGGTCTAAGGAAATCCGCGCGCCGTCCGGCGAAACGGCGGGTCAGGCGCCTTGCCTTCGGCATCCCCTGCGCGCCTTTGGGGATCAGGGCGAGGAGGGCACCGTGGTCGGTGTCGCGGAGAAGGCGACCAACGGGCCCGCGTCGCCGACGCGTGCTTGCCCGGTGATTGAGCCGGCGTCGTCGATGTCGTTGGCGCTCGTAAGGTGATCATCGCGATTCGGAGCGACCATCCTGTTGAGATCGGTCATGGTGCCGTTGCGCCATACGAACGCCCGGCAGTTGCCGGTGGCGTCACACGATGTGCCGACCACCTCACGCCGCTGGTTGACGCCGAGGGCCTGGCTGGTGACGTCGCCAGGCAACACGCTGAGGTCCCGGATGCCGTTCCGCCTCGTCCACAGGAACGCATGCGGATTGAGGTCACCGCCGTCCGCCGCGGATACGTTGGAGAATCCGACGACGTCACCGCGCTGATTGATGGCCATCGGGGTATTCCACGCGACGCCGCCCAGCGTCCCGAGGCTGATCGCCTTGCCGTGCTGCCACAGCACTGCGTGAATGGCACTGAACCGTCCGACGGCCTGATCGCAGTAGCCGGAGATGCCAACGACCTGACCGTGATCGTTCAACGCCGTCGCGGCGCTGACCGTGTCTCCGGGCAGCGGCGCGAGCTGCCGGATCTGATCCCGCCCCGGCCCCCACACGACGGCGCGGAACTGCAGGACCTGCGGCGCGACGCAGGTCGCGTCGCGGACCCGGTTCTCGGCCCAGCCCGTGACCTGGCCCTCGTTGTTCGAGCCGGTGGCGAAGCCATTCGTACCGCCGAGGGTGGGCAGCGGCTTCATCACACCCGCTCGCCAGCGGAAGCCGACACATCGGTGTCCGGTAGCGGTCGCGGCGGGAAAGAACGCCGCGCAGCTCCATCGCTCGCCGAGCGGGTCTCGCCGGGCGGTCTGCGTGATCCCGGTGATGATGCCGCGGACGTTCTTCACCGGCCAGGCAACGCTGCTGTTCGGCCCGCCGAGGGTGCCGAGGTCGACGATCGCCCCACGCCTCCACAGTGTCGCGTGCCGACTCTGATCGCCGGGCAGATTGGAGCGGCCGGTTATCCAGCCCCGGTCGTTGATGCCGTTTCCGGCGCTGGACATCCCACCCAAGGACGGGAGATCGGTGACGCGGTAGAGCACGGGCCCGGCGGGCTGCGACGTGTCGTGAGTCGCTGCCTGCGCCGTGCCGGTGAGCAGAAGCGCCGCTGCGAAAGCGGAACCTACAACCTGACCCGTCACGACGAGCCTCCTTCATTCTCGGCGGTGATCGGCGACGCGGTGATTCGATCGGTCGCACGCCGTGGCTGCCGCCGGCGCGCGGCGGCGCTGCCCGGCGTCACCCCAGTGGCCAGACGCAGGCGTGATAGCAGACCCACGTGCCGTTGCACCGCCGGTAGGAATCGACGTACCGGTTGGCCTGACCGGGCCGGGTCGAGCTGCGGGCGGAGACCACGGCCGCGTCGCCGTCGACGTGGACCACCAGCTGATCGACGCCGATTGTCGGGGCCGGGTTGGCCCGCAGGTCCTCGATGTAACGGGCCATCTCCCAGAGCTCTCCGGTTGCGCCGTCCAGGTAACGAAACGACGGTGACAGCACCGGCCGTAGCCGCTCCCAGGACCCATCCCGGACGGCGTCGATGAACTGCGCGTTCAACTCGGTCAAGGCTCTTGCGTCATCCACGGGCGGGACCTCCGGCTGCACGGGGTGCGTCGCCCGACCCTGGCAGGACCGGACCCGGGCCGCTGGCCGGATCCGGACACGCCGCCGTACTCGTCCGAATCTGTCGCACGGCAGCGGATCCGGGCAGGCACGATGTGACGGTGCAGTCCTACGCGGGCGTGGCTACCACCGGGATCTATTGCCGCCCCGGGTGCGGGGCACGACCGCGGTCGGATCACGTGGTCGGCTTCGCGATTCCGGCGGCCGCCGAGGCGGCCGGATACCGGGCGTGCCTTCAGTGCCGTCCATACCGTTCCGCGCACCCGGTGCTCACCACCGGCCCGGAGCTTGTCTGTCGTGCCGTCCAACTCATCCTCGCCGGCGCGCTCGATGCGACCACCGAGGCCGCGCTGTCGGCCCGACTGGGCGTGTCGCCCCGGCACCTGCGGCGGCTGTTCATCGCGCACCTCGGAGTGACCCCGGACGGGCTGGCCCGCTCCGCGCGCACGCATTTCGCGCGCCGGCTGCTCGACGACACCGACCTGTCGATCAGCACCATCGCCTTCGCAGCGGGTTTCGGCAGTGTCCGCCAGTTCAACCGCAGCTGTCTGGTCGTGTTCCGGATGACCCCAAGTCAGCTGCGTGCCCGTCGGCGGCGGGCGGACCGCCTCGTCGCCGACGGAGGCCTCGTGCTGCGGCTGCCGTTCCGCGGCCCCCTGGACTGGGACGCCTCGCTCGCCCTCCTCGGCACCAGGGCAACGCCCGGGGTCGAGCACGTGAGCGACCGGACCTACCGGCGCACCATCGGGGTGGATGGCCACCACGGTGCCCTCGAACTCACCCGCGGTGGACCCGACCACCTCCTGCTGCGGCTGCACCTCCCCCGCTGGCCACAACTCCTGCACCTGGTGGGACGCGCCCGGCGGCTGGCCAGCCTCGACCTCGACGTCGGCGCCGCGATCACCCAGCAGGCTGGGGACCCCGACCTTGGCCCGCTCCTCACGCAGCGACCCGGGCTGCGGCCACCGGGCACCTGGGACGCATTCGAGGTCGGGATCCGCGCCATCCTCGACGACCCAACGTCCACGGAGACCGGCCGGTGCCTCGTTGCCCGGATCGTCGAACGAGCCGGCGAGTCCGTCCCCGGCCTGACACAGCTCGGGCTCACGCACACCTTCCCGACGCCGGCGACCCTCTCGACCGCACCACTGCACGATCTCGGACTCACACCCCGGCAGGCCCAATCGCTTCGGACGTTCGCCGCGGCAGCCGACTCCGGCCAGTTGCACCTGGACGGCAGCCTCCCCCTCGACAGGCTCCTGGCTCACCTCACGGCGGTCGGCGGCATCGATGACCGCGCCGCCTCCCACATCGCTTTCCGGCTCGGTGAAACGGATGCCAACCCAGACGGTGCGGACCAACCCAACGCCTCGGACCGTCCGGCGCTCGCCGCTGGTCACCATGGCGGGCGATCGCAGCGACACACCTCGGCCGCCGGGACAGCCTCGACAGCCAACCCGCTCACGTGGACGGGCGCGACCAGCACGGGTGACTCGTCGCGGCCAGCCGGGCCGGACCCGCCGGCGAGGGCCGCGCACTAGCCACACCGTGGCGCGCGGATGTTCCTTCGATGCCACCAACCCCACGATCATGGTCCGGTGACGCGCCCCCGCCGCGCGCGAACAACGCGCTCACCAAGCGACCGCCGCTCCGCGCGGGGTACGGTGTGCACCCTAGGATCAAGGCCCCCCGGAGATGAAGGTGCGATATGCGCGGACGATCGTTCGGCGTCATGACAGCCACTCTCGGCGCGATGGGCGCTGCCGCGTTCTCCATGCGGAAGGAGATGCTGCGCTACGTACTGATCAGGCGGTCTGAAACCGATCCAAGCGTCGTTGGGCGCAGCGTCACACCACAGGGCAACGAACGAGCGATGGGACGCAGCGCTGCGCAGGGCCGCGCCGAGCGGACTACTGCCGGGGTGTCGTCGAGCAAGACTCCGCAGGAGTAGGGCCGCCCAGCGGGCGATACGACGTCACGGGCCCTCGATCGGGCCGACCGGTCCGGCTGGTTGCATCTGGCCGAGCACCCGATCGACGGTCGTCGTTGCTGTGTCTGGTGAGGTGTCGTCCGCCCAGTGCGCAAAGACTGG
>JBPCOR010000171.1:0-6419 GCA_051000035.1 Mycobacteriales bacterium
TACCAGACCTGCACGTCGTTCGCCGCGATCGGCACGGCGGCGCGACCCCACCGCCACACCACGACCGTTCGTCGACACGGTCGCCCCGACCGCCGGCACGACGAACGACGAACGACGATCCCGCGGCCGTTACCGGACCTGCACGTCGTTCGCCGCGATCGGCACGGCGGCGCGACCCCACCGAGCACCGGTCATGCGGCCGTTGCCAGATCTACGCGTCGTTCGATGCAATCGGCCACGCCGACGCGACAACCGGCGCCTGGCCCCGATCGTTTGTCGGCACGGTCGCCGCAGCCGCCGGCACGACAAACGACGGTCATGCCGCTGGAGTGCATCGCCGCGCCGCGGACGATGACCGAACGTCGGACACGGGCCCGCCGCCAGGCGGCTGGCCGCGATGGTGCCGTCGGACACCACGACGATAGGATACGCATCCGTCTGCCTAACGAAGCACACCGCCGACGAGGCCGACGACGACCGGAACAACGCCGATGCAGACGAACGCCGGAAGGAAGCACAGGCCCAGCGGAACCATCGCGATCACCGCTGCGCGGTGCGCCGCGCCTTCGGCCCTGGTCCGCCGCTCGGACATCCGGTCGGCGACTACCTGATCGAAGCCCGCGGCAATGGCGCTGCCGCTGTCACTTGCGCGCGCGACGGCGCGGGCCAGTGGACCGAACGAGGGATCGGCCGCAAGCCCCGCCCAGGCGGTTACCGTGTCGGCTCCAAGCCGCGACATCGCCGCGACCCTGGCCAGGTCCGCGCTCGCCGGTCCGGCCGTCACGGCAGCCACCAGTTCGATCGCCGGTCCCGGCGGCATCCCGGCGCGCAGGCATACGGCGCAGAGCTGGGCCACCTGCGCGACGGCGTCCTCGCGGGCCCGGCGCACGGCGGTGTCGACCCCGGCCGCACCCCGCCGCGCGACTGCTTCGACCCCGACCGCAGCCGCCAAGCCGAAGAAGGTACCGGTCACGCCTCCGACCAGAAGGACCGTCGCCGCGGCGGCGAGCAGAGCCACCGCATGGGCGGCGGCTTGTCGCCGTGCTGCCGTGGGCGCAGGACCCGACGATGCCGATCGGCTCGGATCGGGGCGCGCAGCCGGCACCGCGCCGCGCGCGAGGCCGAGCCAACTCAACCGCCGGACTGCCAGGTCACCGGGCCGCAGACCAGGCCAGCTACCAACGGCGACGCCGAGCAGCCCGAGCGCAACCGGAGTCATCGATCCGGTCCTCCCCCGGCGCAGCGCCGTTCGGCGGCGCGCACGATCCGAGCCGTCCACAACACGCCGGCACCGTCCAGCCCGGCACCGACGGCCAACGCGACCTCGCCGATCGGCGACGTCGTCAGCACGTGGATGGGGTGCGCACCCATCGCACCGCCGAGCGCCAGGCCCACCAGCGGGAGCAGCGCCAGCAGGCCGGCTGTCGCCCGCGGGCCGGCGAGCAACGCCGCCAGCTCGGATCGCTCCCGGCAGCCGGCGCGCACGCTGTGAGCGACCTGGTCGAGCACGTCGGCGAGCGCCGCACCGCTGCGTTCGCTCACCTCCCACGCAGCCGCCAGCTGGTCCAGGCCGACGGCGACCTCGCGGACGAGCTGGGCGGGCCGTCCAGGCCCGCGTCCGCGCGCCGGCGGGCCGGATCCGTGACCCGCCGGTACCGGCTGGCCACCGCGCAGGGCAACGGTCGGGCTCCCGCCGTAGGCCGCGAGCGAAGCCGCATCCCGCAGGGTGCGCGCGAGGGCACCCCGCCCGCACGCCGCGGCGGCCGACAACGCTGCGGCCGGTGGCCGGCCGGCGCGCAGCTCGGCAGCGATAGCGTCGACGACCTCGGCGAACACCTCCTCGGCGCGCCGCTCCGACCGTCGCCGGAGTACATCGCGGGTCGCCGCGGCCACCACCGAGCCGATCACGCAGAGGGCGATCCCGGTGGCAACGCCGGTGGTCGCGATCCCCACCAGGACGCCCGCGGCGCCTGCGCCGACCGCGGCGCCGGGGCCACCGGCTGCATGACGGAGGGCACCAGCAACGGTGGCCGGCGCAGGCAGCTGGGGCCGCCGGTCACCGAGCCCACCGAGCCGGGTCGCGGCGCGTGGCCGCGGGCACCAGACGGCAACGGCGCACCCGATCATTGCCAGCACGGGAGCGGTCACGAGGGCCGCCGATGCCGGGCCGAGGTTGATGTCCCGGGCGGGGGCGGCCGGCGGGCATCAGGTACGCCGGTCCGGACCAGCCCAACCGCGCCCGGCACAGGCGTCCCCCGTGCAGAAGCAGCCCGCCCATCCCGCGCCGCCTCGGACGCGACCGATCCAGACGCGACCGATGCAGACGCGACCGATGCAGACGCGACCAGCCCGGCGCCGACCAGGCCGGCGGCGGCCAGCTCGGCTGCATCGACTCGGCGGCTTTTCAGCAGCGCGGCCAGGCGGTCCGTCCCCGGCTGCGGCCCGGGCTCACCGACCCGCCAGGCCGCCACCACCTGGACCCAGCCTTCGATGCGATCGATGACAGCGATCTCGGCGAGCACCCGGCGCGCCATTGCCGTTGCGGGGTCCGGCTGGCGGGCCAGGTGCAAGACAACATGCACAGCGGCGGCAAACTGGCTGTGCAGCGCGGCGCGATCAAGGCCACCGAGCGCCCCGAGCGCCTCCAGCCGGGCCGGCAGCTCGGCCGGGCTGTTGGCATGGACGGTGCCGCAACATCCCTCGTGCCCGGTGTTGAGCGCTGCCAGCAGATCCACGACCTCGGCGCCGCGCACCTCGCCCACCACGATCCGGTCGGGGCGCATCCTCAGCGCCTGCCGGACGAGATCACGCAGGCTCACCTGCCCGGCACCCTCCACGTTGCACGACCGGGCGACCAGCCGGACGACGTGCGGATGACGCGGCGCCAGCTCGCCGGCGTCCTCGACGAGGACAATCCGCTCGCCCGCGTCGATCTCGCCGAGCAGAGCTGCGAGCAGCGTCGTCTTGCCCGAGCCGGTACCGCCGGTGACCAGGAACGCGAGCCGGGCACGCAGCAGCAGCCGCACCAGGGCGGCGGACTGATCGTCGAGCGACCCACCGGCCTGCAGCTGGGCGATGTCGAGCATGCGCCGGCGAAGGACCCGGAGCGAGAGGCAGGTGCCGTCCTGCGCGACCGGGGGGAGAACGGCGTGCAGCCGGGTCCCGTCGGCGAGGCTCGCGTCGACCCACGGTTGCGCGTCGTCGAGCCGCCGGCCGGCCGAGGCGGCGAGTCGCTGGGCCAGCCGCCGAACGGCCCCGTCGTCGGCAAACCGGAGCTCGGTGCGCTCCAGACCGCGTCCCCGATCGATCCATACCTCGCCGGGACCGTTGACGAGGACGTCGGTGGTCGCCGGATCGGCAAGTAGCGGCTCGAGCGGCCCGGCGCCGACGAACTCCGACTGCGCCTCGCGGAGCAGCTCCAGCAGCACGACGTCGCCGACGATCCCGGCCTCGTCGCGGAGCACGGAGGCGACCCGCGCGGGCGTAGCCACCGCCCCGTCGGCTGCCAGGCGTTTGCGCACCCGGTCCGCGAGCCCGCGATCAAGACTCACGGCCGTCGGGCCCGGCCGGCCCCGGTCACGCGGTCCCGCCAACGGCATCGAGCCCGATCACGCCGTGCCGCCCACGGCGTCGCGCCCGCGTCCATGCCGGCTGGTCGGTACGCGTCGGTGCCCGGAGCCGGTGGTCCGTCCCGCACCGCGTCTCATCACAACGTCGCCGAGAACGTCGCGGCACGCCGCCCGCAGGGCGCTACGCCGACCGACCGTGAACTCGCCGCGCTCGATCCGGACGGCCAGCCGGGGAGTCGAGGGGATCACAGCGGCGAGCGGCAATCCGAGCACCTCCGCGACGCGGACCGGCGGCAGTCGTGCCGGCCCCGGTGCCCGCACGACGACGGCCATCCGCGACGTGTGCGGCCGGGCCGACGCAACGACGCGGGCGGCAGCGGCCGTGGCGCGGACCTCCGCCGGCACGACGACCAGGCTCTGCTGGGCGACCGCGAGCAGTACGAGGGCCGCCGGTGTGAGCTGCCGGGGCAGATCGGCGATGACGATATCGCCGGAAGCCGCGGCTGCAGTGACTACCGCCCGGGCCACGTCGGCGGGAATCGGGTCGCCGTCCGGATCGTCAGCCTGGCCGTCCGGCCGGATCGCCGACAGCACGCTGACCCCCGCCGTGCACGGCAGCGCATCGTGCATGGAGCGTGCGGAAACCCGGCCGCGGGCGGCATCCAGATCGGGCCACCGCAATCCGGTCGCGCCCTCGATACCCAGCACGAGATCGAGACCGCCGCCGACCGGGTCGAGGTCGGCCAGCAGCACCCGACGGCCGGCCGACGCCGCAGTCACGGCAAGCGCGCAGGACAGCACCGAGGCGCCGGCGCCGCCCCGGCCGCCGACGCAGCACACGACCAGGCCGGCGCCCGGTCGACCTTCGGCCGCGTCGCCCATCCGGTGCACCAGCTCCGTTTCAGCGCCGGGCAACACGAGCAGGCTCTCCGCGCCAACGGCGACCAGGGCCCGCCAGTCCACGGCAGCCGGCTCGGCGCGGTGCACCACCACGACGTCCGACCGGCGGGCGAAGCCGGCCATCGAGCACTCGGACAAGAGATCACCTCCCACAACGACGAGCGGCGCGGCGGCCCAGTCCGGACGGGCCGCGGACACGTCGGGGGCGACCGACGCGGTAATGCCGGCCGCCGCCGACAGCCGCAGCAGGTCGTCGAGCAGCGCCTCGTCGGCTGTGACGAGCAGGGGTCGGCCTGGCGCCATGGCTGCCTCCGGTCGGGCGGGATGTCCTCGACAAGCAGACACCCGCAACCCGGGTCCGGTGGCCCGCAATCGGCGTGTTGTGGATGGCGGATCGCCTGTGCACAAGCGCATCCGCCGTACGCCGAATGCTGCTACCAGATGCGGCGTTGACCGTTCGGCGATGCGCCGGGGGAGCCGTCACGAACGGCCGTCGGCCCCATCCCGGCCTGGAAGCGATACCGGAAGGTGGGACGGCCCCCGTCCGGGGGGAGACGGGGGCCGTCGACGTCCGGCTCCGGGGGGTCGAGCCGGACGGCTCTTACGCCGACGACTTTACCGCCATTCGCGCGGAGCGGGGCCCTTCGGGCAAACTCCCTGTCCGACGTTTGCGGCGGTACCCGCGGGCCCGGGCGGCGATTCGGGTCCAACTCCCGCCGGGGTAGCCCGGTTACGCTTGCATCGTGACGTCACGCCCGTCCCGGCCGGCCGGTCCCGACACCCTCGACCCGGACCGGCGCGCCGCGGCGTTCTTCGACCTCGACAAGACCGTCATCGCCAAGTCGAGCACCCTTGCCTTCGGCCGGCCGTTCTTCCAAGGCGGTCTGATCAACCGACGGGCCATGCTCAAGGCGGCATATGCACAGTTTGTTTTTCACGCCGCCGGGGTCGATGCGACCCAGATGGCCCGGCTGCGCGATCAGATCACCACCCTGTGCGCGGGCTGGGACGTCGAGCAGGTGCGCGACATCGTCGATGAGACGTTGCACGAGATCGTCGACCCGCTGATCTACGACGAGGCCGCCGACCTCATCGAGGAGCACCACGCCGCCGGCCGGGAGGTGGTCATCGTGTCCAGCAGCGGCGAGGAGGTCGTCGCTCCGATCGGCGCGATGCTGGGCGCCGACCACGTCATAGCCACCCGCATGGTCGTCCAAGACGGCTGCTACACCGGTGAGATCGCGCAGTACGTCTACGGTGCCACCAAGGCGCAGGTGATCCGCGACATCGCGGCCGCGCGCGGGTATCGGCTCGCCGACTGCTACGCCTATAGCGACTCGGCCACCGACGTGCCGATGCTCGAGAGCGTCGGCCGCCCGACGGCCGTCAACCCCGACCGCGCCCTGCGCCGGATTGCCAGGGAGCGCGGCTGGGAGATCCGCGACTTCGAGCGCCCGGTCTCACTTCGGGCGCGCCTGCCGGCCGGCCGGCCGGGCCGCACGGCAGTAGCCGGCACGGCCGTCGGGATCGGCGCCGCCGCGGCGGGCATCGCGTGGTACGCGACGCGCAAGCGAAGCGCGCGCGACTGATCCGGTCAGCCCGCCTTCACTCGAGGGCTTCCCAGCGGCGGCAGATCGGCGTACAACTTCTCTCACGGAGACCGACCACCTGGCCGGCCCCCGGCACGGACCCCGGGCACCCACGAGCGACCAGCCGCGGTAGGCGCGTCGAGGCGGGCTTCTCGCCCGCCCTCGCCGGATAAGGTGCACGCTTGGTAACCCGGGTGCCCGTGCCGCAATCAGGCTGTGCCGCCATCAAGCCACGCCGCAACCAAGCCACGCCGCAATCAGGCCGTGATACGCCTCAATCCCGCCGTTACGTAGTCTCCCATCGCGATCGAGATCCCCCACCGGGTAAGCGATGTCGCACATGCGTGCGCCGCCCGCAGCA
>JBPCOR010000185.1:0-5880 GCA_051000035.1 Mycobacteriales bacterium
GTATGCGCCGGGCCGCCGTCGTCGCCGGATCCGCCGCCGCGGCCGCCCGGCCGTTGCCGGCGTGCTGTCGACGGGGCTGCGCGCGCTGCTCGCCGCGTCGGCCGGTGCCGGCTGCGGTCGGTTGGCCGCCGGTACCCCCGCCGGCGGTGGTGCCCCAGCCACGCTCGCGCAGGCCGCCGTCGCCGGGGCCGTCGCACTCGCCAGCACGGGCTTGGTGCTGCTCGTCGCCGGCGGCGATGAGGTCCGGCGCGCGCTGCGGCGAGCCGTCGGACGGGTGCGCGGGCGTGCTGGGCGGGCTCCGAAAGCCCTGCGCGGCAGCCGAAGCGTACTCGTCCTCGGATCGAGCACCGGTGGTGTCGGCGTGCACGTGCGGTCGCACGCGGTGGGGCTGTCCGCCGATGGTGTCGACGTGCGTGTTTCACGGTCCGGCGCCGGCCGGGGAGCTGTTCGGGTTCGCCGGGGCGGCGTTGGCGCCGGTCGAGATCCCAGCCGGGTTGCGGGGGATCGCCGACGTGCGCGCGGTCGCCGCGCTGCGCCGCCTCATCCGCGATGCGGACATCGTGCACGCCCACGGTCTGCGCGCCGGGCTGGTCGCGGCCGCCACGCTCGCCCGGCGTCCGGTGCCGCTGGTCGTCAGCTGGCTCAACCGGGTCCCCCCCGGTGGCCGGCGGGCGCTGCTGGTCGCCCTGATCGAGGGGCTCGCCGCGTGCGGCGGATCGCACCCTCGTCGCCTCCGACGAACTCGCTGCGCTCGCCACCCGCCGCGGTGCGAAATCGGTGGCGGGCGAAATCGGTGGCGCTGGTGCCGGTTGCGGCGCCGGGCCTGGCACCGTCCCGCCGCGATCGCACGGTGGTGCGCAGTGCGCTCGGCATCGGCGACGGCCTGCTGGTGCTAGCGGTGCCACGACCGCGCCCCCAGCAGGGGCTCGACGTCCTCATCCGCGCGGCGGCCGGCTGGCGAGACCGTTCGCCCGCGGTGTCGGTCGCCATTGCGGGGGACGGACCGTCCTACGAGGAGCTTGCGGCCCCAATCCGCGCGACCGGTGCCCCGGTGCGGTTCCTCGGCCGCCGCGACGACGTGACTGACCCGCTGGCGGCCGCCGACGTCGTCGTGCTGCCGTCGCGGTGAGAGGCGCGGTCACCGACAGCGCAGGAGGCGATGCTCGCCGGATGCGCGCTGGTCGCCACCGACGGAGCGCTGCCGGGCCTGGTCGGCGCGGCCGCCGTGCTCGTCCGGCCGGATGACGTGCCGGCGCTCGATGTCGCCGTACGGCGGCTGCTCGACGATCCGCAGTGGCGCGCGGAGCTGGTCGCCCGGGCTCGCATCCAGGCCGACGGCTGGCCGACGGAGTCCGACACGGTCGCGTCGGTCGAGACCGTTTACGCCGACCTGCTCCGACGCCACGGCTGACCCGCCCGCGGCACCCGGGACGGCCGCCGATGGTGTTACGGTGCGGTCCCGTGGAGATTCCCGGAGCAATTCAACCCGGCCGCCTCGCCGGCAGCCGCGCGTGACCCAGTTCGGATCCGCCGTCAGCAGGGCCGCGAACAGGTTCACCAAACACGTCTTCGTCACCGGTGGCGTCGCGTCGTCGCTCGGCAAGGGTCTCACCGCCAGCAGCCTGGGCAGTCTGCTGACCGCCCGCGGTCTGACCGTCACGATGCAAAAGCTCGATCCCTACCTCAACGTCGATCCCGGGACGATGAACCCGTTCCAGCACGGCGAGGTGTTCGTGACCGCCGACGGCGCCGAGACCGACCTGGACGTCGGGCACTACGAGCGGTTCCTCGACGTCGAGCTGGCCGGGCGAGCCAACGTCACGACCGGGCAGGTCTACTCCTCGGTGATCGCCAAGGAACGCCGCGGGGAGTATCTCGGCGACACCGTGCAGGTCATCCCGCACGTCACCAACGAGATCAAGGACCGGATCCTGGCGATGGGTGATGACCACATCGACGTCGTCATCACCGAGATCGGCGGCACCGTCGGCGACATCGAGTCGCTACCGTTCCTGGAAGCAGCCCGGCAGGTGCGGCACGAGATCGGCCGCGCCAACTGCTTCTTCCTGCACGTCTCCCTGGTGCCCTACCTCGCGCCGTCGGGGGAGCTGAAGACCAAGCCGACGCAGCATTCGGTGGCCGCGCTGCGCAGCATCGGTATCCAGCCCGACGCACTTGTCTGCCGCTCCGACCGTGAGCTGCCCGCCGGGGTGAAGAACAAGATCTCGCTGATGTGCGACGTGGATACCGAGGCCGTCGTATCCGCTCCGGACGCGCCGTCGATCTATGACATCCCGCGGGTGCTGCACCGCGAAGGGCTCGACGCGCAGGTCGTACGCCGCCTCGACCTGCCTTTTCACGACGTCGACTGGACGGTCTGGGGCGATCTGCTGGACCGGGTCCACGATCCCCGCCAGTCGGTGACGATCGCGCTGGTCGGCAAGTACGTCGACCTGCCCGACGCCTACCTCTCGGTCAGCGAGGCCCTGCGTGCGGGTGGTTTTCCGCACCGCGCCCGGGTCGATATCCGGTGGGTGACGTCGGATGACTGCTCGATTGCGGAGGGTGCGGCGCGGGCACTGTCCGATGTGGACGGCGTGTTGATCCCCGGCGGCTTCGGGATCCGCGGGATCGAGGGCAAGGTCGCCGCGGCCCGCTATGCCCGGGAGCGCCGCATCCCGACCCTGGGGTTGTGCCTCGGGCTGCAGTGCATGGCCATCGAGGTCGCGCGATCTCTGGCCGGTTTGCCGGACGCCAACTCCGCCGAGTTCGATCCCGACACGACCACGCCGGTGATCGCGACAATGGCCGAACAGCGCGATGTGGTCGCCGGCGAGCGGGACATGGGCGGCACGATGCGGCTCGGCAACTACGTGGCAAGGCTCACGCCGGGCTCCCTGGTCGCCAAGGCCTATGACGCGACCGAGGCCACCGAGCGGCACCGGCACCGCTACGAGGTCAACAACGACTACCGCCCCGCGCTCGAGGCTGCCGGTCTCATCTGCTCCGGAGTCTCGCCGGACGGTCGGCTGGTGGAGTACATCGAGCTGTCCACCGACCGGCACCCGTTCTTCGTCGCGACCCAGTCACATCCGGAGTTCACCTCCCGACCGACCCGGCCGAATCCGCTGTTCAAGGCATTTGTCGGCGCCGCCCTGGCCTACGCGGCCGAGGAGCGACTGCCGGTAGACCTCGAGTCGACACCGGCCTGACCGCCGTGCCCGACGATCCCGCCGGCGTGCATGACTACCCGGTGACCGCCTCGACCCAGTTGTATCGGGGCCGGCTGTTCGGGTTGCGTCGCGACGACGTGATGATGCCCGGCGGCGTGACCGCGAGCCGCGAGGTGCTGGTGCACCCCGGCGCGGTGGTCATCGCCGCGCTGGACGAGCGGGACCGCGTCGTCGTGGTCCGGCAGTTCCGTCATCCGGTACGCAGGTATCTGGTCGAGCTGCCGGCCGGGCTGCTCGACGTCGCCGGTGAGGAGCCCCGTCTCGCCGCCGAGCGCGAGCTCGCCGAGGAGACCGGGCTGCGGGCGGCCAGCTGGCACACGTTGCTCGACCTCATGACCTCACCGGGCATCAGCGAGGAGACCGTGCGCGTCTTCCTGGCCCGCGACCTGTCCATGGTGGATGAGTCGCAGCGCTACCGTGCCGTGCATGACGAGGAGGCGGACATGACGGTCGACCTCATCGATCTGGACGAGGCCTGCCGGCAGGCGCTCGCCGGTGAGCTGGAGAACGCCGCGACCGTTGCCGGCGTACTCGCCGCGGCGCGCGCCCGGGACGCCGGATATCCGCTGCTGCGCCCCGCCGGCGCGCCGTCGCCGCGAAGCTAGCGGCCCTCCGGTGTCGATCAATCCGGTGCTGTTCGTCCTGATCACGATCGTCACCGTGGTCCTGGTGGTCGCGGCCTTCGTCGGAGTCTCCCGTCGGCTGCTCGGGTTCCCCGTCGGCATCCTGCGCGCGCTCACCGCGGCCGCCCTCGCGATCGTCGTCGCGAGCGCTCTGAATCGCGGCGCGTTGGCCCGCCCGGCGTACCTGCCGATCGAGATTGGCGTCGCCGTCGTCGTCGCGATGACGTTCCTGGTGATCGCCGAGGTGCTGGTGCCCACCGGCTCGCTGCCGAGCCCGTGGCAGTGGCGGGGCCTGGGCCGCCGGCGGCTGGCCCGCACCCGGCGCTATGCCCAGATCAGCTCGATCGCGGCCCGCAACGGCATCGGCCGGCTGGTCCGCGGCGACACCCGCAAGTCACCGGCCGGTCGGGCCCGGGTGGCATCGTCGGTGCGTCAGGCGCTCGAGCAGGGTGGCGTGACCTTCGTCAAGCTCGGGCAGCTGATGTCGGGGCGGTCCGACCTGCTGCCGGCCGAATTCCTCGCCGAACTCGCCCGCCTGCAGGATCGGGTGGCGCCGGCACCGTGGTCGGCCGTGCGGGAACTGCTCGTGGCCGAGCTCGGCGCCCGCCCGGAGGAGGTGTTCGCCGCCTTCGACCCGACGCCCGTCGCGGCCGGGTCGATCGCCCAGGTGCACCGCGCCACGCTCGCGAACGGCGAGCCGGTGGCGGTGAAGGTGCAGCGGCCGGGGATCCGGCCGGTGGTCGAGGGTGACCTGGACATGATCGGCCGGATCGCGCGCACGCTGTACCGGCGTACCTCCTGGGCGCGGTCGCTCGGCTTGGTCGACCTGACCGATGGCTTCGCGGCCGCACTGGTCGAGGAGCTCGACTTCCGGGTCGAGGCACGCAACATGGCCGCGGTCGCGCTCGGCGCCCGGAGCCGCGACGGCGACGCCGCGGTGGTCGTACCCGCGGTATACCCGGCCTGGTGCACCGAGCGGGTGCTGGTCATGCAGTGGGTGGACGGAACACCGCTCGCATCCGTCCCCACCGGCGACGAGGTCGGTGATCGCACGGCGCTCGCCCGTGGCCTGCTGGATTGGATGTTGCGGCAGGTGCTCATCGACGGCGTCTTCCACGCGGACCCGCATCCGGGCAACGTCGTGCTCCATGCCGACAGGCGCCTCGCGCTGCTGGACTTCGGCTCGGTCGGCCGGCTCGACGCGCTGCGGCGAGAGGGCATCGCCGCGCTGCTGCTCGCACTCGAGCGGGCCGACCCGGCCGCTGCCCGCGACGCCTTCCTCGACGTCGTACACCGCCCGGAGGAGCTCGACGAGCAGCGACTCGAGCGCTCGCTGGGACAGTTCATGGCCCGGCACCTCGGGTCCGTCGCCGACCTGGACGCCGCGATGTTCACCGACCTGCTGAAGCTGGTGTCTTCCTACGGGCTGGCCATCCCGCCCGAGGTGGCCGCGGTCTTCCGGGCGCTCGCCACCGTCGAAGGCACCCTGGCGGCGTTCGCGCCGAGATTCTCCATGGTCGACGAGGCGCGCGCGTTCGCCGCCCGCGAGGTCGCGGCCCGGCGGGACCCGCGGAGCGCGGCGCACACGCTCGGTGAGGAACTGCAGGCGGCCCTGCCGGTGCTGCGCCGGCTGCCGCGCCGATTCGACCGGATCAGCGGCGCGCTGGAGGAGGGCAGGCTCGGGGTCGGTGTGCGGCTGTTCGCCGACGAACGCGATCGCCGCTTCGTCATCGACGTGCTTCATCTGGTGGTCATCGCGTTCCTCGGCGCGACGGCCGGAATTATGGCGGTGATCCTGCTCGGTAGCCGCGGTGGGCCGAGCGTCACCCACACTGTCAGCCTCTACCAGATCCTGGGCTACAACCTGCTGGTCATCTCCTCGGTGCTGGTGCTCCGGGCACTGTTCGTCATCTTCCATCGCGGCCGCCCGCCCTAGCCCCGTTTTCCGCACCGGTTTCGGGTTAGTCCTCGGGTGTTTCCGGTATCTCTGGCCATGGCAGGGAGATGCCGAGCAGGGCGAGGAT
>JBPCOR010000197.1:0-6453 GCA_051000035.1 Mycobacteriales bacterium
GGCCGGGACGGGTATCGCCGGCAAGCTGGCCGGGGTGATCAGCGAGATCGTGGGCTCGGTGCCGATCCGGATCCGGGCGTGGGACGGGAGCGAGGCAGGCCCGGCCGGCCCCCCGACGGTCGTCATCCGCAGTCGCCGGGCGCTGCGCCGGCTGTTGTGGGACCCGAACGAGCTCGGGCTCGCCCGCGCATTCGTCGCCGGCGAGCTCGACGTCGAGGGCGACCTGGAGCAGGCGCTGGCCCGCGGCTGGGCGTTGCTGCGGGCCGGCGGCGATGAGCGCCGGACGCTCTCGGCCGGGCGTCGGGCGTCGCTGGCTGCCCGGGCAGCGCGGCTGCGCATCGTCGGTCCGCGCCCGTCGGCGCCGAGCCAGGAGGCGAAACTCTCCGGGCGGCTGCACACCCGGCGCCGCGACGCCGCTGCGATCAGCTTCCACTACGACCTGGGCAACGAGTTCTACGCCGCCCTGCTGGATGAGACGATGGCCTACTCCAGCGCCTACTGGGTCCGCGAGGACCCGTCGTACACGCTGGCCGACGCCCAGCGGGACAAGCTGGACCTGATCTGCCGCAAGCTCGGGCTCGCCCCCGGCGTACGCCTGCTGGACGTCGGCTGTGGCTGGGGGTCGCTGATCCTGCATGCGGCCCGGCATTACGGCGTGCGTGCCACCGGCATCACGCTGTCGGAGCAGCAGCGCTCGCACATCGCCGGCGTGGTGGAGTCCGAAGGGCTGGGCACCCTCGTCACGGTCCGGCGCCAGGACTACCGCGAGCTGCCCGACGGACCGTCCGACGCGGTCGCCTCGATCGAGATGGGCGAGCACGTCGGCGACGAGCAGTACCCCGAGTACGCCGCGACGCTCACCCGGATGGTGCGGCCCGGCGGCCGGGTGCTGATCCAGCAGATGTCCCGCGGCGGGGTGGCACCCGGTGGCGGGGAGTTCATCGAACGCTACATCGCCCCGGACATGACCATGCGTCCGCTCGGCTCGACCGTGTCACTGCTGGAGGACGCGGGCCTGGAGGTCCGCGACGTGGAATCCCTGCGGGAGCACTACGTCCGCACCGCCCGGGCCTGGGCCGGGACCCTGCAACGCCGGCACGAGGACATGGTCCGGGCCAGCGACGAGGCGACGGTGCGGGTGTGGCGGCTCTACCTCGCCGGCGGCGCACTGTCGTTCGCCGAGAACCGGATGAGCGTGCACCAGATCCTGTCCGTCCGCCCCACGGCGGAGGGCATGTCCGGCTTCCCGGCGACCAGGAGGGGCTGGGCCAAGCCGGTCACGCCGCGGCTGTGACCGGCTCGGACCTGGCCGGCTTCGGCCGCAACGCCGGCATCACGGCGGGCGTGGCGCTGGCCATCCTCAGCCTCGTCTGGGTGATCGGCGCCCGGATCGACAAGCACCGCATCGTCGACGTCGTCTGGGGACCGGGCTTCGCGGTGATCGGCGCGGTCAGCCTGGCGCTGTCGGCCGGCGGCGGGGATCTCGGCCGGCGGCTGCTGGTGACCGCCATGGTCATCGTGTGGGGGCTGCGCCTCGGTGTCCACATCGGACTTCGCGGTCGCGGGCACGGGGAGGACCCGCGCTATGAAGCGCTGCTGGACAAGGCGACCGGCTCGCGGGCGGCGTATGCCTACGCACACGTCTACGCACCGCAGGCGGCGATCATGTGGTTCGTCTCGCTGCCGGTGCAGGCTGCGATGTACGAGCGGCCGGCGCTGTCCTTCTACGCCGTGCTGCCCATCGCGGTGTGGCTGCTCGGGCTCGGTTTCGAGGCTGGCGGGGATGCCCAGCTCACCCGGTTCGCCGCCGATCCGGCCAACCGCGGCCGGGTGATGGATCGTGGCCTGTGGCACTACACCCGGCATCCGAACTACTTCGGCGACGCATGCGTGTGGTGGGGCATCTACCTCGTCGGGGTCACCCACTGGCTGGGCGCGGCAACCGTCCTCTCCCCCGTCGTGATGACCTGGCTGCTCGCGCGAGGGACCGGAAAACCCCTGCTGGAGAAGCGAATGGCCTCCAGCAGGGCGGGTTACGCCGACTACGTGGATCGCACCAGCGGGTTCGTGCCGCTTCCGCCGCGGCGTGCGCGCCGTCACGCCGGCCAGTAGCGGCGCCACCCGGCTGCGTCCAATGTGGACGGATCGACGCCGTCGGCGCGGGCGGCCCGCTCGGCCCCGGTCACCCGGTCGCGGAACGCGGTGCCCACCGACCGCAGCGCGCCCTCCGCATCCTCGCCGGCCCGCCGCGCCGCCACCACCGCGGCGAAGAGCCGCGAGCCGACACCGTCGGCATCGGGGTCGACGTGCGAGTCGGCGTCAGGCAGCAGATCGGCGGGTACGCCGGCCCGGGCCGCCTTGCGCGCGAGCGTGTCGGCGAGCATCAACGCCGGCAGCACGGCCGGCACGCCGTCGAGGATCGACTCGCGCTGCTTCTCGGCCCGCTTGATCACGTCCCAGTTGGCCAAGACCCTCGCAGCGTCGGTCACGCCCCGATCGACACCACGCGGGGTGGCCGCGTCGTCGCGACCTGGGAAGACGTGCGGATGGCGCCGGACGAGCTTGGCGATCAGGTCGCCGGCGACGTCGTCGATCGACCACGCCGGCTCGGCCTCCTCGCCCAGCCGCGCGTGGAAGACGACCTGCAGCAGCACATCGCCCAGCTCCTCGCGCAGTGCACCCGGGTCGTCGTCGACGAGCGCCTGGTGAGCCTCGTAGGCCTCCTCCAGCAGGTACGGCGTCAGGGTCCGGTGGGTTTGCGCGGCGTCCCACGGGCAGCCGCCCGGGGACCGCAGCCGGTCCATCAGGGCGACGAGCTCGAGCAGCGCCGCGCCGGTCACGGCGTCGCCCGTCACAGCGCCCGCCCTAACCGCTGCTGCCCGACGCGAGCAGCGCCGAATTGGGCAGCGAGCCGATCTCGCCGGTGAGCTTGTTCCACGACCCGAATCGCGGGTTGACCCGCACGGCGGCGCGCGAGTCAAGGTTCAGCGAGACCCGGCTGGCCGGATAGAGACCGATGACCGTCTGCAGCCGCTTGGCGGCGGTCATCGTGGCGAGCTGGAACGGCTTGACGTCGAAGACGTGCACGACGGCGGGCTGCGAGCCGCCGCCCTGCGTGCTGACGGAGACGACGGTGGTGCTGCCCTTGCTCAGCAGTCCCAGCTGCTGCGGCGATATCGCCTGGGCCAGCTGGCTGAAATCGATCCCGGTCGGATCCTGGAAGGAGTTCTTGTAGGCCTTCGCGATGGTCGAGTAGTTGTCCGGGTTGGCCCGCACCCTGACCTTGAGGGCCCGCGCCTCTGCCGGTGTCCTCACCCCGATGAGGCCGATGAAGTACTGTGACGCGATCGCCTTGGACGCCGCCGCGACCTCACCGGCCAGAGCTACGTCGCGCAGGAATGCCGGCACCTGCGACGGCGCGACACCCAGCGCGGCGAGCTGCGAAGCCTGAACCGATTTGGTGACCGAGGCGAGCTCGGACTCCGACACCGACACGTGATAACGCGCCGCTGCCTGCGCCGTTTGCAGGTGGAAGATCTCGTTACTCAGCAGCCGCTTGCGGTAGGTCGCCTGCTTCGAGCCCCAGGCCGCCGACATCCCCGGCTCGGCGAGACCGGTCGTGACCAGCTTGTTGATCGACGACGCCGATACCGAGCTGCCGCCGACGTAGGCCGCGACGCTCGGCCGGTCGCAGCCGGCGAGTCCCACCGCGGCCGCGATCGCGACGACCGCGACCAGGCCGCGCCGCACCGACCGATTCCCGCGCAGTGGTCTCACGAGCGGTGATCGTCTCATGCCGGACCCGCCACCCCCGCCGGCACCCCGAGCACGGCACCGAGCAGGGTCGTGCACCAGGCGAGCAGCGCCACGTCGCGCAACGGCGGTGTGCCCATGCCGCCCTCGGCCGGCCGGGGCACCGAGATCGCCGACGTGCTCCCCCGGTACGTCGATCCGGGGTAGAGCCGCTGCAGCCGCAGCTGCGCCGACTCGGCCAGCCGCGACGGCGCGAAGCGGACGGTCCTGCCCTGCAGCGAGATCTCGGACAGTCCGTGCCGGCGCGCGAGCGCCCGCAGCCGCGCCACCGCGAGCAGCGACAGCAGCGGGGCGGGCGCGTCGCCGTAGCGGTCGGTGAGCTCGTCGGCCACGGCGTCGATGTCGGCGTCGGTGCCGGCCCCGGCGAGCTTGCGGTAGACCTCCATCCGCAGCCGCTCCCCCGGCAGGTAGCCGTGCGGCACGTGGGCGTCGACGGGCAGGTCGACCCGGACGTCGGTCGGCTCCGGCTCGCCGGCCGGCGCGTCGCCGGTGGCCCGGCGGAAATCAGAAACCGCCTCCCCGACCAGACGGACGTAGGGGTCGAAGCCGACGCCGGCGATGTGCCCGGACTGCTCGCCGCCGAGCAGGTTGCCGGCGCCCCGGATCTCCAGGTCCTTCATCGCCACCGCCATCCCCGAGCCGAGCTCGGATTGCTGCGCGATCGTGGCGAGCCGGTCATACGCCGTCTCGGTCAGCGGCTTCTCCGGTGGGTAGAGGAAGTAGGCGTAGGCACGCTCGCGGCTGCGCCCGATCCGGCCGCGCAGCTGGTGCAGCTGGGACAGCCCGAGCATGTCGGCTCGTTCGACGAGCAGGGTGTTGGCGTTGGCGATGTCCAGGCCGGCTTCGATGATCGTCGTACACACCAGGACATCGAACTCCCGCTCCCAGAAGGCCAGCATCACCGCCTCCAGCCGGTCCTCCGACATCTGCCCGTGCGCCACCGCGATCCGGGCTTCGGGCACCTGCTCGCGCAGCCGGGCGGCGGCCCGTTCGATCGAGTCGACCCGGTTGTGCACGAAGAACACCTGACCGTCGCGCAGCAGCTCCCGGCGGATCGCGGCGCCGACCTGCTTGGTGTCGTACTGACCGACGAAGGTCAGCACCGGGTGGCGTTCCTCGGGCGGGGTGAGGATCGTCGACATCTCCCGGATGCCGGTGAGCGACATCTCCAGCGTCCGCGGGATCGGCGTCGCGCTCATCGACAGCACGTCGACCGCGGTGCGCATGGACTTCAGAAACTCCTTGTGCTCCACGCCGAATCGCTGTTCCTCATCGATGATGATCAGACCCAGCTCGCGGAACGACGACGACGCCTGCAGCAGCCGGTGGGTGCCGATGGCGACGTCGACGCTGCCGTCGGCGATGGCCGCCATCACGGCGTCCTGCTCTCGTCCGCTGTTGAACCGGCTCACCACCCCGACCTTGACGGGGAATTGCGCGAAACGCTCCGAGAACGTCTGGAAGTGCTGCTGCGCAAGCAATGTCGTCGGAACGAGGATGGCGACCTGCTTGCCGTCCTGGACCGCCTTGAACGCCGCCCGGACGGCGATCTCGGTCTTGCCGTACCCGACGTCGCCGCAGATGATCCGGTCCATCGGGACGGCGCGCTCCATGTCGACCTTGACCTCATCGATCGCGCCGGCCTGATCGGGTGTCTCGGTGTAGGGGAAGGCGTCCTCGAGCTCCCGCTGCCAAGGCGTGTCGGGTCCGAAGGCATACCCCGGTGAGGCCATCCGGGCGGAGTACAACCGGATCAGGTCGGCCGCGATCTCGCGGACCGCCTTGCGGGCGCGGCCCTTCGTGCGGGCCCAGTCCGAGCCGCCGAGCCGGTTCAGCGCCGGCTGCTCGCCGCCGACGTACCGGGTGATCTGGTCGAGGGAGTCGGTGGGGACGAAGAGCCGGTCCGGCGGCTGACCGCGCCTCGCAGCGGCGTATTCGACGATGAGGTACTCACGGTCGCCGCCGGCGAGCTGGCGGCGGACCATCTGCACGTACCGGCCGACGCCGTGCTGCTCGTGCACGACGTAGTCGCCGGGCATCAGCTGGACCAGGTCGACGGCGTTACGCCGGCGCGACGGCATCTTCGGCATCCGCCGCGACGCCTGACCGCGCTGGCCGGTGAGGTCGGACTCGGTCAGCACGGCGAGGTGCAGCGCCTCGCTGGTGAACCCCGAGCCGAGCTGCCCGGTGGTCACGGTGACCCGGCCCGGCACCGGCGGCCGCCCGACGTGGTCGACGGCAACGGTCGGCACCTCGGCGTCGCCGAGCACCTCCACGGCGCGCATCGCCGGGCCGTGCCCGGCGAAGACCATGGTGACCGCCCAGCCGGCCGCGGTCAGCGACCGCACGTCGGCGACCGCGCGCTCGGTGTCGCCGCGGTAGGTCTCCGCGGCCGTCGCCGCGACCCGCAGCGTGCCCGTCGCGAGCTCCTCGTCGGCGCCCAGCGGCGATATCCCCCACCAGGGGAGGCCGAGCTCGGCGGCCTGATCGCGCAGCGCCTCGATGGACCAGTACGACGCGGCCCCGAGGTCGATCGGCGCGCGGCCGCCAACAGCCGATGCCGATTCGCCGCAGCCGCCGCCGGCGGATGCCGATTCGCCGCCGCCGGCGGCGGAGGCCGACCAGGAGGCGGCGAGGAAC
>JBPCOR010000313.1:0-6353 GCA_051000035.1 Mycobacteriales bacterium
CCGGGCGCCATGCGCGACGGCATCGACGCCGATCCCGACCCGATCGAGCAGTCGCTCGACGACGGCCTTGCCGCCGAGTACGCCGATCGACCCGGTGATGGTCGCGGGGTTCGCGACGATCACGTCGGCGGCCATCGCGATGAAATACCCGCCGGATCCGGCGACCTCACCCATCGACACGATGACGGGCTTGTCGGCCGCTCGCGCGCGCAGCACCTCGCGGCGCACCGAATCCGACGCCACGTATGACCCGCCGGGCGAGTCGACCCGCAAGACGATCGCCACCACGTCGTCGTCCTCGACAGCGGCGCGCAGGGCGGCACCGATCGTGTCCGACCCCATCGACGGGCCGCCGAGCGGGCTGCGGACGGTGCGGCCGGTGCGGATCGTGCCGATGCCGTAGATGAGAGCGATCTGGGGGTCCTTGCGCCGGATGATCCGGCTCGACACGGCCTCGACCCGCGACGGCCGGTAACGGGCCAGGAAAAGCAGCGCCGCGGCACCGCCGGCCCGCTCGCGGACCGCGTCGTAGACCTCGTCGCGGTAGCCGACCCGGTCGATCAGCCCAGCGGCATGCGCGTCCGCCGCGGTCAGCGGGCTGGCGTCAACCAGCTCCCGCACCCGATCCGGGCGGAGCCCGCGAGCCGTGCCGACCGCATCGACCAACTGGGCCGCAAAGGAGTCGACGATCGCGCCGACCGCCTCCCGGTGCGGCTCGGTGAAGCCGGTCCGGGTGAACATGTTGGCGGCGTTCTTGTACTCGTGGCGCTGGCCGACCTGCGCGTCGATGCCGGCGCGATCCAGCGCGTCGTGCAGGAAGAGGACCTGGCCGGCGACCCCGATCAGGCCCACATCACCGGATTCCTGCAGCCAGATCTCATCGAACACCGTCGCAAGGTAGTAGCCGGGCGTACCGGCACCGAATTCACCGAACGTCACCGACCATGCGACCGCGAACCGGCCGGTCGCCCGGAACGCCGCGACAGCGGCCCGCAGCTCCTGCGCGGTCGCGAGCCCGCACGGCGTGCCGCCGATCTGGACGACAATGCCGGCCACGTCCCTGTCGTCCGACGCGCGCCGCAGGCCGTCGAGCACCCCGGCCAGGGTCAGCCGGCGCCGGCTGCGCACCGCCTCGACCGGATCGCTCGCCGGCGCGGCCAGCAGCGGCTCGGTGAGGTCCAGTTCGAGGACCACCGGCCCGTCCTCGCCGTCAGGACCTTTCCCACCGACTCCGGCCCGGCGGACGCGGTCGAGGATGTCGTGGGCTGCAGCTGGCATGCCGCCAGCCTCTCACCGTCCACCCTTACACCGTCGCTGACTACCCTGAGGCGGTGTCAGCGACGCAGGACCTGAGGCCGCCGCCAGAGATGGCGACCGGCGATGACGAGCGGCGCCGGGCCCTGATCCGGATGAAAGCCGCCGCGGGCGGGCTGCTGCTGCTCGCGACCGCGGTCTGGCTCGCCTGCACCCTTGCCGGTGCCGGCCACGGCGCCTGGATCGGCTATGTGAAGGCCACCGCCGAGGCGTCGATGATCGGCGCGCTCGCCGACTGGTTCGCCGTAACGGCGCTCTTCCGCCATCCACTGGGCCTGCCGATCCCGCATACCGCGATCCTGCCGCGCAAGAAGGACCAGCTCGGCGCGGGCCTCGGCACCTTCGTGCAGACCAACTTTCTCTCCGAGGACGTGGTCTCCAGCAAGCTCGGATCGCTGCAGCTGGGCCGCCGGACCGGCGAGTGGCTCGCCGTGCCGGCCAACGCCCGGCGCATCGGTGACGCGCTCGGCGCCGCTGTCGGCGGATTGACCGAGGTGCTGCGCGACGACGACGTACAGGCCGGCTTCGAGCAGGTGCTGATGACCCGGCTGCGCACCGCGCCGAAGGCCCCGTTCCTCGGCCGGCTGGTCGACATCGCCGCCGAGGGCGGGCACGACCAGAAGCTGCTCGAGGAGGGCGTCCACGTCCTTCGCCGGTTCCTCGACGACAACAAGTCGGTGCTGCGCGAGCGGCTCGGCCGGGAGTCGCCCAAGTGGGTGCCCGAGCGCATCGACGACGCGATCTTCGGGCGGGCCTTCGTGGCGCTGCTGAAGTTCCTCGACGAGGTCGCCGCCGACCGCGATCACCCGCTGCGTAAGGACTTTGCTGCCCGGGTGCGGACCTTCGCCGCGCAGCTTCGGCAGGACCCGGAGATGGAGCTGAAGGTCGGGAAGGCACTGGACCAGGTGCTCGACTCGGTCGCCGTACGCTCGCTCGCCGCGACCATGTGGACCACCGCGAAACGCAACGTGATCGCCATGTCGGCCGACCCGGAGTCCGAGCTGCGGCAGCGGGTCGAGCGCACCATCGTCTCCCTCGGCGAGGCACTGCGCGACGACCCGGCCCTGCAGGCGAAGGTCGAGGGCTGGATCGACGAGGCGGTGCGCTATGTGGTGCACACCTATCGAGCCGACATCGCCGACCTGGTCGCCGGCACCATCGCCCGCTGGGACGGTGTCGAGGCGAGCCGGCGCATCGAGCTGCAGGTCGGCCGCGACCTGCAGTTCATCCGGATCAACGGCACCGTCGTCGGCGCCATCGCCGGACTGGTCATCTACACGATCTCCCAGCTCGTCAGCTAACCGCTGACGGAGCGGACTCTGTCATGCCGCGGGGGCCGACCGGCCGATCCGCGCTGCGACCCCGCCAACCGGTCGACCCTCTCGACAAACGACGGTGCCGACCGGCCGATCCGCGCTGCGATCGTTTGTCGTGGCGATTGCTGACACGACCGTCTCGACAAACGACCCCGCCAACCGCATCGCGTCGCCGTCCCGCCGCGCCCTCGCGTCGCCGCCCCCGGCGCCTCGCATGCCGCCCGCCCCGTGCGTGGCCATGGTGGCCGCGTCGTACCGTTAACGACGTGCTGACCATGCTCCGCCAGCCGCGGTACGCCGTACTGCTGGCAATCGCGGTGCTGATCGCGACCGGCTGTTGCATCGCCGGGGTATGGCAGATCCACCGCTACGACTTGAAGCACAGCACCAACGACACGCTGCGCGGCAGCGACCACGCCGCGATCACACCCGTCGGCGACCTGCTGACGACGAGGCCGCTCACCGGCGACCGCCTGCAGTTCCGCCGGGTCAGCGCGACCGGCCATTACGACCCCGCGGGCCAGCTGCTGGTGCGCCAGCGCGAGGTCAACGACTCGCCGGCCTATCTGATCATGACGCCGCTGCGGATCGCCGCCGGCCCGACGTTGCTGGTCGTGCGCGGCTGGCTGCCGGCCAACACATCGGCGGATCGACGGCTGACCGGGCCCACACCGCCGACCGGGCCCGTCACGATCGTCGCGCGGGTGTATCCCTCCGAGCCGGCCCGCTCCGAGGCGGGCCTGCCGGCCGGACAGATCGACCGGCTCTCGGTGCCGGCCATCGCGGCCCGGCTGGGCACCACGACCTATGGCGGATACGCCGAGCTCATCGACCAGACGCCGACGCCACACGGCCTGCGCGTGCTGCCGGGGCCCGACATGTCGAATCCGGCCGGCGGGGCGTTCGAACCGCAGCATCTGGCCTACGTCGGGCAATGGTTCATCTTCGCGCTCATCGCCCTCGGCGCGCCGTACGTGCTGATCCGCATCGACCGGCGCGGCGGGCCCCGCCGGGAGCGCGCCACCATCGCCGCGCCGGTGGCAAACCGCAGCTGAGCCGCCCGAATCGTCCCGCGACCGCGGGCGATCGCATGGCAATGAGCTAGCGTCACCCCTCATGACCCGGCTGCTGCTCGGACCACTGCTGCGGCACGTCGGCGAGACCGACGCGACCGTCTGGGTGGAAACCGACGGACGGTGCGAGGTCGAGATCCTCGGCCATCGCGAGCGCACCTGGACCGTCGCCGGCCATCACTACGCGCTTGTCACCATCGCCGGGCTCGGCCCCGGAACGACCACGCCGTACGAGGTCCGGCTCGACGGCCGGCAGGTCTGGCCGCTTCGGGGAGAGCCGCACCCGCCCAGCCGGATCCGGACCATCGGCCCGCGCCGGCCGCTGCGGATCTCGTTCGGCTCCTGCCGGTACGCCCGACCCGACGCGGTCGCCAGCGACCCGCATTTCGACCCGGATGCGCTGGACGCCTACGCCCGAGACCTGACGGACTCACCGGCCGACGAGTGGCCCGACGCGCTGGTCCTGCTCGGCGATCAGGTGTACGCCGATAAGACGACCGAGCACACCCAGGAACGCATCCGCGCCCGTCGTGACATCACGCAGGGCTCCGGCGAGCAGGTGGCCGACTTCGAGGAATACACCTGGCTCTACGCCGAATCCTGGACCGACCCGAACGTGCGGTGGCTGCTGTCCACCATTCCCAGCTCGATGATCTTCGACGACCACGACGTACGCGATGACTGGAACACCTCGCACGAGTGGCGCGAGGAGATGCAGCAGACCTCCTGGTGGCAGGAGCGGATCATCGGCGCCCTGTCGTCGTACTGGATCTATCAGCACCTGGGCAACCTGTCGCCCTCCGAGCTCGCCGACAACGAGCTCTACCAACAGATCCGGCGCTGCGACGGCGACGCCGAGCAACTGCTGCGCGACTTCGCTGCCGCGGCCGACCGCGAGGCCGACGGCGGCAAGGGTGCCCGCTGGTCCTACCGCCGCGATATCGGCCGGGTACGACTGCTGATGCTCGACTCCCGCTGCGGCCGTATCCTCGCCGACGGCGCGCGCAGCCTGCTCAGCGCGGCCGAGTTCGACTGGTTGCGGGA
Organism: Mycobacteriales bacterium; assembly: GCA_051000035.1. Classification (GTDB taxonomy): domain Bacteria; phylum Actinomycetota; class Actinomycetes; order Mycobacteriales; family QHCD01; genus QHCD01. Next base: position 4,748 of record JBPCOR010000313.1, read on the forward strand.
GCAGTTGCCCGGTGACTACGACCACCTGCTCGTCGGGACGTCGCTGCCGTGGTTGTTACCCCGCGCCCTGCACGACATCGAGTCGTGGAACGAACGGCTGTGTGCGGGCGCCCGCGGGCCGCGGATAGCGGCGTGGTCGGAGAAGCTGCGCCGGGCCGCAGATCTTGAGCACTGGGCGGCGTTCCGGGTGTCCTTCGACCGGCTCGCCGACCTGTTGCGGGGCGTGGGCTCCGGCGAGTACAACTCCGACGGGACGCCGCCGGCCGCCATCTGCGTGCTGTCCGGCGACGTGCACCATGCCTACGTCGCCCAGGCGCACTACGACCACCCGGTGCCGACGCCGATCTACCAGCTCACCTGCTCGCCGGTGCACAACTACGTGCCGGCGCCGATGCAGGTCGGATTCCGGCTGTTCTGGAGCCGGCTGGCCGAGCGAGGGACCCGCGGACTGCTCGGACTGCTCACGCCGGTGCCGCCGATGGCGCTGTCGTGGGACCGCGAGGACGGGCCGTACTTCGGCAACGAGCTGATGACGTTGCTGATCGACGGGCGGCACGCCGACGTGCGGCTGGCGAAATCCGGCTACGACCACGCGGGCGAACCGGCGCTGCACCGGGTCGCGTTCCGCACCCTGTCCTGAGGTCAACGCGGCGACAGCCGACACGAGCCTTGGGTGAACCACGCCAGTGCGTGCGAATCGGCGACGACCCTCACCAGCGGTCGAGATCGGCCTGCGCAAGCCGGCTGGCCCGCTGGAAATCCTCCCACGTCAGGTCGGGCCAACCGGCCAGTCGCCCACCGACGGTGCCTTCCACATCCGGCGGCGACTCTGCCACGACCCGCAGATGTGTGCCGGGCGACACGCCCGGACGCGTGAGCTGCTCGGCCTGGGATCCCGTGTCTGCGACATCGAGTTCGTGGCCTTCGGGACCGCTGGCCATGCTCATGAGCAGGAGCGTAGGACGAAAAGAACCGCCCTACCGACCGCGGCTACGGCCGGCTCATTTCGCAGCAAGACACGATCGACCGCTTCCCCTTTGATCGAGCCGAGGGCGCGCCATACGCGCGCACCGATATCACCAGGACGACGAGCCGCCGGCGCGCACCGGCTTCATCAGGAGGACGCGGCGCCGGCCAGCGAGGCCGACATGCCGTTGGCGGCGAGGATCTTCGCCACCGCGCCGCTGGTGACGAGCGACTTGATATCGGCGTTCAGCGCATTTGTGAGCGACGTGTTGCCCTTGGTGAGCGGCAGGACGACGTTGCTCTTCGCGAGCGATGCCTGGACCTGCTTGTCCGCCTTGAATGTCGCGACCTTCAGGCCTTTGCCCACCGGCTGCCCGAGCCGGTAACTCGACTCGGCGTTGGTGAATACACCGGCGTCGACCCGGCCGGTCTTCAGATCGGTCATCAGGCCGTCGGAGGACTGGTAGACCTTGACCGACCCGCTGCCCAGGGCCTTCTGCAGGTCGGCGTTCCACAGGTAGCCCTGGATCACGCCGACCTTCTTGCCCTTCAGATCAGCGAGACTCGCGAGCCCGTCCTTGGACAGCAGCGCCATGCCATCGCGGTACATCGGCGCGGTAAGGCTGAGGATCTGCGCACG
>JBPCOR010000314.1:0-2525 GCA_051000035.1 Mycobacteriales bacterium
GGCTGCGCCTGATCACCTGCGGGGGGACATTCGACCCCTCCGCACGCAGCTACCAGAGCAACATCGTCGCCTACGCCACCCTGGCCTCCACCCACCCCGCGTCCTCATGAAACGGGCCAGCGGTACCGGCCGGATCCGGGAAAGCGGCTTGCGGGTGCAGCACCCCGCACGCACTGCCGAGATGGCCGGTCGACCTTATTCCTGCGTCTCTGCGCCAGGCAGGCCAGACTCGGCGGATCACCGCGGCCGCCGAACCGGACGAATAGATGCTTGCCGCAGTCATCCGGCGCCGGTCATCCGGCGGCGGTCCAGGGCGGCCGCCCCATCGGTGAAGCGACCCTGCGGGCTCGTCGCCCGCAGCGGACGTGCACCGAGATGCCCGTCGAACCGGCGGGCGTTCGACGTGGACGATACGACCCTCGGGCACCGGCTGACGCTAGGCCACCCCGGCCTGCGCTGCGGGGCGCGGCAGGCCGTCGTGCGCTGTTACACCGAAGCGGGCGACGGTGTACCCCTTTCGCCGTCGCCCGCTTCGGCGGACCGGGCCCCGAGCTTGCTGTGATCAGCGCAGGTGCTAGCTGATCTCCTTCAACGACAGCCGAATCAAGCCCAGCACCGTGAGCAGCACCACCCAGAAACCAGCGGACGTGGCGACCTGCTCCCAGTGCCGGGTGGACATGTCGTTGTTCAGCAGGTAACCGTACGTCGTGCCCGTGTCGAGCCAGTTGCGCACCCCATTGAGAGCGCTCACCGCATTCGCGAGAATGGTCCAGGCGAGGGTGACGACATAGCTCAGCACGATCGCGATCGCGGAGTTGAGGAACAGCAGGCCGAAGGCCATGCCGCCGAGCATCCCGAGCACCTGGAAGAGCAGCGACAGCAGGACGGCCTGAACGAAGCTGTGCCAGGTGTCGGTCGCGCCGGCCGGATGACTGCCGACAGCCGCGCCGATCGCGGCGATCGCCGCGGTCAGCAGCCCCATGACGACGGCGATGACGACACCGGCGACGAGCTTCGCCCAGATGATCCGGCCGCGCCTCGGCACCAGGGCGAAGGTCACCATCGCCGTGCGCTGAGACCACTCGCTGGTGACCAGCAGGATACCGACCACCGGGAGTAGGAACGACACGAAGCCCGACGTGCCGCCGTTGACGTCCTGGAACCGGTGGTTCGTGGCGTGCCCGGCCAGGGTGATGAGGAGCATGACGCCGACCGCGATCAGCACCACGATGGCGAGCAGCCAGCGGCCCGAGCGGGTATCGACGGCCTTGCGCGTCTCGATAGCGATCAGCCTGGCCATCGACGGCGGCCGCTCCCGCATCGGCGTGGCCGTGGGCGCGTGCATCGTGGGGGCGGTGCCCCCTGCCGCCTCCGCGGCGGAACGTGCGTCGGCGGTCATGCGACTCTCTCCTTCATCGGGACGTCCGGCGTGCCAACCGTGGCGTCGCCGGTGAGGGACAGGAACAGCTCCTCCAGGCCGGCCCCATCGGCCGACCGCAGCTCGGTGAGGACGACCCCGGCCGCAGCGGCCGCCCGGCCGACCTGCTCGGCCGAACCATCGACGCGGAACGAGACTGCGTCGCGCCCGCCGGCCGGGTTCGGCGCCTGCCGGAAGGCCAGCTGCGCCGCCTCCAGCGCGTGGGCGAGCGCCGCCGGGTCCAGCCCCATCACCGACGTCGACGTGCCCTGGCTGGCGAGCAGCTCGACGGTGGTGCCGTTGGCGACGATCCGGCCCTTGCCGATGATGACCAGCCGGTCGGCGACGGCCTGCACCTCGTGCAGCAGGTGCGATGACAGCAGCACCGTGCCGCCCCGGTCGGCGAATTCCGACAGCAGCCGGCGCATCCAGATGATGCCCTCGGGATCCAGGCCGTTGACCGGCTCGTCCAGCACCAGGATGCCAGGGTCGCCGAGCAGGGCGTGGGCGATGCCCAGCCGCTGGCGCATGCCGAGCGAGTAGTTGCCGATCCGGCGCTTGGCCGCAGTCTGGTTCAGGCCGACGAGCTGCAGGACCTGCTCGACCCGCTCACCGGACAGGCCCATCGTCATCGCGGCCAGGGTGAGCGCCTCCCGCCCGGTCCGGCCGGAATGCTGCGCGGAGGCGTCGAGCAGGACGCCGACCCGCCGACCCGGCTCGGGCAGGTCGCGGTAGGCGACGCCGTCGATGTTGGACGATCCGGCGTCCGCCCGGGTCAGGCCGCAGATCATCCGCATCGTGGTCGACTTGCCGGCGCCGTTCGGGCCGAGGAAACCGGTGACCGCTCCGGTCTCGCATACGAAGGTGGCGTCCTCGACGCCGACCCCCGGTGCGTATCGCTTCGTGAGATGGTCGACAGTGATCATGGCGTCGATCATGACGGCGCGCGCGGCCCGGCGCATCGCTCGGCCGGCCATGCGGCTACGCCGATGGTCCACATCCGTGGGCGACGCATCCGACTTTGGTCGATGGCGTCCGGGGGGAGGTGCCGGTCGGTGGTCGAGGCTCTTACATTGACAGCGTGGGATCCGTGGCGCCGGGGATGCAG
>JBPCOR010000191.1:0-13349 GCA_051000035.1 Mycobacteriales bacterium
GAACATCGCGTTCGAGACGTCGAATTCGCGGCGCCACTGATGGGTGTGCGCCAGCCGGATCCGGGCCGTGTACGCCGCCGCCGGGTCGCGGCTCGGGTCGCTGCGCGCCACCGCGCCGCGGTGCACCTCGAGCGCGTCGTCGAGGTGTCCGGCGACCCGCAGCGCGCTGCCGAGCCGGCCTATCGCGGCGATCCGCTCGGCGGCCGGCAGCTCTGCGGCCAGCTCGGCGACGACGGCGTCCATGAAGCGCGTCAGCTCCTCGGGATCGACCGCCTGCTCGTGCTGGGTGTCCGGGTCGAGCCGGGTGCGCGGGAAGTCGGCCGTCATCGCGCCGACCCGGCAACCGCGATTCGCTGCTGCGCGGCGCCCCGCCAGACGTGACAGATCGCGAGGGCCAGCGCGTCCGCGACGTCGGCCGGCGACGGGCGGGCGTCCAGCCTGAGCAGCCAGGTGACCATGATGCCCACCTGCGCCTTGTCCGCCCGCCCGGAGCCGGTGACCGCGGCCTTGACCTCACTCGGGGTGTAGAGCGCGACCGGGACGCCGGCGCGGGTCGCGACCAGAATGGCCATCGCGGCCGCCTGCGCCGTACCCATGACCGTTCGGACGTTGTGCTGGCTGAAGACCCGCTCGACGGCCACGACGTCGGGCCGGTGGCGCGCGACCAGTGCCTCGATCGCGTCGGCGACGGTCGCCAGCCGGAGGCCGATCGGCAGGCTGGACGTGGTGCGGATGACGTCGTAGCCCAGCGCCGTGACCGGCCGGCCCGGGCTGCCCTCGACGACGCCGTAGCCGCAACGGGTCAGCCCCGGGTCCACACCCAGCACGCGCACCGCCACCCACTCCTCCGGCCGTACCGAACACCCGTTCGATACGCTAGTGCAGGTCGGCCGCGTGACCCGGCATCTGCGGGCGTGTCCCGCTGCCGCGGGCAGATCAGCGGGCCGGCGGGCTCCCCGGGGCGACGCCCTGCGCCGCCACTTGGCCGGTTCCCTTTGGCCAAGCTCCTCACCCGCTGCGCTCCTCACCCGCTGCGCTCCCTCGATGCTCGCGGGATCGTCGCTTAGCCGGTTCCCATTGGCCAAGCCGACGCTTAGCCGACGGCTTCCATCACGTCGTCGGAGACGTCGAAGTTTGCGTATACGTTCTGGACGTCGTCGCAGTCCTCCAGCGTGTCGATCAGCCGGAACACCCTGCGCGCGGCGTCCTCGTCCAGCTGCACCGACACACTGGGCAGGAAGCTCGCGTCGGCCGATTCGTAGTCGATGCCGGCGTTCTGCAGCGCTGTGCGTACGCCGACCAGATCGGCCGGCTCGGTCACCACCTCGAAGGACTCGCCGAGGTTGTTGACCTCCTCCACGCCGGCGTCCAGCACGGCTGCGAGGACGTCGTCGTCGGACAAGCCGACGTTCGGCACGATGACGACGCCCTTGCGGTTGAACAGGTACGCGACGGATCCCGGGTCCCCCATCGAGCCGCCGTTGCGGGTCATCGCGGTCCGCACCTCCGACGCGGCGCGGTTGCGGTTGTCGGTCAGGCACTCGATCAGGATCGCGACTCCGGCGGGCCCGTAGCCCTCGTAGGTGATGTTCTCCCAGGCGGCGCCGCCGGACTCCAGGCCCGCGCCGCGCTTGGCGGCCCGGTCGATGTTGTCATTGGGGACGGAGTTCTTCTTCGCCTTCTGGATGGCGTCGTAGAGCGTCGGGTTGCCGATCGGGTCACCGCCGCCGGTGCGCGCTGCCACCTCGACATTCTTGATGAGCTTCGCGAATATCTTGCTGCGCTTCGCGTCCACCACCGCCTTCTTGTGCTTGGTCGTCGCCCACTTGGAGTGGCCGCTCATCTGACCGGCTCCAGCTCCGGCTGCGCCTTCGTGTCGCTCATGAGCTCCCCTTCACCGACATGCCCCGCACGAGCGAGACGAACAGCTCGTGCACCCGGGCGTCATGGGTCAGCTCCGGATGGAACGAGGTGGCCAGCAGGCGGCCCTGCCGTACCGCGACAATTCTACCGTCGGCGGGTCCGCCGTCGACGGTCGCGACGACCTGGACACCGGTGCCGACCGACTCGACCCACGGCGCCCGGATGAAGACGGCGTGAAACGCGCGCTCGACACCAGCCGGCGCCAGCCGAAGATCGGCCTCGAAGGAGTCGACCTGCCGACCAAAGGCGTTACGGCGGACGACCATGTCGATCCCACCGAAGGTGCGCTGACCGGCTATGCCGTCCTCGATCCGATCGGCCAGCATGATCATCCCGGCACATGTACCGAACGCGGGGAGGCCGCCGGCCAGCCGGTCGGCAAGTGGTGCGGTGAGCTCGAAGGCGTCGGCGAGTTTGATCATCGTCGTCGACTCGCCGCCCGGTATGACGATCCCGTCGAGCGGCTCGAGCTCAGCGGGACGCCGCACGCCGACCGCCCGCGCACCACAGGCCTGCAGCATCCGCAGGTGCTCCCGGACGTCGCCTTGCAGCGCCAGTACGCCGATCAGCGGGCCTCGGGTCGCGGTCACAGCGGCCAGCCTAGGAGGGCGACGCGCTCCGCGGTCCGCGCCTCGGCCCGGCCGCGACGTCCCCGTCGCCGTCGATGCGCAGATGGACACGCGAGCCGGCGTGTCGCGCACGTGTTGCGCATGATCGGGCGGGCGCCGTCGTTGCCGGATGCCGAGTGTGGGCGGTACTACTCTGCCCGTCATGAGTCCGGGCGACGTACCGCCGCTGACGGCTGACGAGCGGGCAGCCACCGCCGACGAGCGCACCACCTTGGCCGCGTTCCTCGACCTCTACCGCGGCATCGTGGCGAAGAAGGTGGCCGGCCTCGCCGATGCCGATGCGCGGCGGCGGTTGGTGTCGTCGCCGACCACCGTCGGCGGGATCGTGAAGCATCTGCGTTGGGTGGAATTCGGCTGGTTCTCCCAGTTGCTAGGGCAGCGCAGCGGCGACAACCTTCGCGCGCACGATCGGGCCTCGGAGTTCAGGTTCGAGCCGGACGAGACACTTGCCGGGCTGCTCGCGGACTATGCCGCCGAGTGCGAGCGCTCCCGCGCGGTCGCGGCCACGCATTCCTTGGACGCCGCAGCGCCGCACCGACGGCTCGGCCGGGTGTCGCTGCGCTGGATCTATGTGCACATGATCGAGGAGACCGCGCGGCACGCCGGCCACCTCGACATCCTGCGCGAACAGATCGACGGCTCGACCGGCTTCGACTGACCGCACCGCCACGGTGCGCGGCTCGTAACGTCCTGCGAGCGTGCCGCCGAGCGCACGCTTCGCAGAACGTAAGCAGCCGGGCGGTGACCGCGCGATCAGATCGCCTTACCAGCCGCGGGTGGCGAGGCGATCGTTGTCGCCGAGCGTGTCGATGTTGATGCCGACCATCGCTTCGCCGAGGCCGCGGGACACCTTGGCGATCACATCGGGGTCGTCGTAGAACGTGGTCGCCTTCACGATGGCGGCGGCCCGCTTGGCCGGGTCACCGGACTTGAAGATGCCTGATCCGACGAAGACACCCTCGGCGCCCAGGCGCATCATCATGGCGGCGTCGGCCGGACTCGCGATGCCGCCGGCGGAGAAGAGCACGACCGGGAGCTTCCCGGCCCGGGCCACGTCGACCACCAGGTCGTGCGGCGCGCGCAACTCCTTGGCCGCGGCGTAGAGTTCGTCGTCGTCCAATGTGGACAGTCGGCGGATTTCGGCGCGAATCGAACGCATGTGGCGGGTCGCCTCGACGACGTTGCCGGTGCCGGCCTCGCCCTTGCTGCGGATCATCGCCGCGCCCTCGGCGAGCCGGCGCAGCGCTTCACCCAGATTGGTAGCGCCGCACACGAACGGCACCGTGAACCCCCATTTGTCGACGTGGTTCGCCTCGTCCGCCGGGGTCAGCACCTCGGACTCGTCGACGTAGTCGACGCCGAGAGACTGCAGCACGGCCGCCTCGACGAAATGCCCGATGCGGGCCTTGGCCATCACCGGAATGGAAACGGCCTCGATGATTGCGTCGATCATGTCCGGGTCGCTCATCCGCGCGACGCCGCCCTCGATCCGGATGTCCGCGGGGACGCGCTCAAGTGCCATCACCGCTACGGCGCCGGCTTCTTCGGCGATCCTGGCCTGGGCCGGCGTGACGACGTCCATGATGACGCCACCCTTGAGCATCTCCGCCATACCGCGCTTGACCCGGGCGGTACCTGTGACGCGGGCGGTAGCGGTGTCGCGCTGCTCGCCGGTGACGTCGTGCTCCCCGGTGCCGGCCTGCTCCTCGGACACGACCTGGTCCCCTCTCGACCCGATGGGTGTTTACCCCATCGTAGCTGCGGATTCATCCGCACGATCGGCCCGGATCAGCCGGCGCGCCGGTTCGAGCCGCCCGGGCCAGGGTCGGCGCGGAGGGGACCGGATCAATTCAGGCTGGTGGCCGTGCCGTTGGCCACGAGCAGGATCCACGCTCCGCCGGGATGCAGAGTGAACCGCTGGTCGTGCGGGCTCAGGAGCAGCGTGCCGGTGCCGGCGTGGGCACGGTCCCAGTGGCCCAGCAAGGCCCTGCCGTCGCGCAGCACGATCGCGGCGCCGTGGCCGATGGTGGCCGTGTCGGCCGACGGGTTGCCGGCGACGTCGATGTCCCGGCGGTCGACTGTCACGGTGCAGAACTGCAGCACGACGTTCGGCGTGCTGAGCAACGACCCATCGGCGGTGCGCACGTCGGCGCCGTCGACCGTACGGATGTAACGATGGGTCGTCGCGTCGTAGCGGAAGGAAACCGTCGTCGCACCGACCCGCGTCGTGAGCCGGGTCGCCGGGCGTGCTCCGGCGAGTTCGCTCGGATGCGAGGCCCAGCGCAGCCCGATGTCGCGGTCTCGGGCGGCCTTTCGCACGTGCCCCGCGAGCTGGGACAGGTTGACCATCAGGTTGTACGGCGCCGGCCGGTCACCGGCGCGGTGATAGACCTCGCCCTGGGAGTCGGCCGAACTGTCGACCAGCCCGGAGTCGTGGAAGAGCGACACCTCCCGCGCCGCACCGCCGGAGAACGCCAACGCGACCCTGCCGTACTGCTTGAGCAGCTTGGGATCGGTCGCCCGGACGCTGCGGACCGGTCCCACCTCGGCCGGCCGGCGCGATCCGAAGATGGCCAGCAGCCGGGTCAGGCCACCCTCCACCTGCTCGACGTATACGACGTCGGCCCGGTCCAGGCCGACCTGCGGCCGACCAGCGGCGGTGTCGTCGATCTTGACGCCAATCACGGGGCCGGTGCTCCGCTTTGCGGCGCCGGTGAGCGGGTCGCCGGTCGGAGCCAGTTTCGGTTTCGGCTTGCGTTTGGGCGTGGGTCTGGGCATCGCCGTGGCCTTGTGCGTCGGCTTGTGCGTCGGCTTGTGCGTCGGCTTGTGCGTCGGCTTGTGCGTCGGCTTGTGCGCCGCCGTCGCCGTCGGTCTTGTCGTCGCCGTCGGCCTTGTCGTCGGGATCGGCGCCGACCGATGGCTCGATGCGGCGGTGGTCATGGTGGTCGGCGCAGGGGCCGCCGCGCGCTGGCCGGTGCATCCAGCGAGGCTCAGCGTGATGGTGAGGCTCGCCGCGGCAGCGAGGCGCCGCCGGTCACGTTGGGTAGCTGGCACGCGCATACCGTAGACCGTGCCGGGCGGAAGCGTCCGCTACTTCACCCGTCCAGGACGGACGTGTCGAGCCCGATCGCCGCGGTCTCTCGCGGCGCCCCGCTCGGTCGGGGCGCCACCGGCTCGGCGATCTCGAAGAACTCGGGCGCCGGATCGCCGCTGGCGAGGTGCAGCACCCGGGTCAGGCGACGGCCCCGCAACGATCGGCTGTCCCGCACCGCGTCGTTGTAGAACCGGCGGGCGAGCACGATCCTGGTCGAGGTGTCGCCCAGCAGCGGGGCGGCGCGGGCGCCCCCGGGCTCGTCCACCGCACCGACCGCGGACGTCGGTCGCTGCGACGCCAGCAACGTCGCGACGGCGTTGCCGAGGTCGTTCTCGGCCGCCTCCCGCGCGGCCGGATCGGCCGTCATCGCGGCCTGGCAGGACAGCTGCAGCCGCACGCGCAATGCGTCATCGAGCGAGGTATCGCCGCTCGCGAGAAGTTCCATGACCGCCGCCGCGCGACGCATCAGCGCCACGTCGAGAGCGGCGCGGGCCGCTCGCACCCGGCAGTCCAGCCGGTCCAGCCGGTTCACCGTTACGGCGATCCACACGACAGCGAGCAGCAGCACCGCCAGCAGGCACACCGCGAGTAACATGCGTCCGATCGTAGAGCGCCGCTGGCCCGACGGCGGTCGGGCCGGCCGACCACGCGGGCGAGATCAGGCCACCGAAGCGAAGCGCCCCGCCCCCTAAGGCCGCCGGGTCAGCCCGCCAGCCCGGCGCGACGCTCGGCCTCGGACCGGACGGCGGCGACGCTCGACGCGACGACCGCCTCCCACTTCGCGGCGACGATTCGCCCCCACCCGGCGCCGGCGGCGCCGAAGTCGGTGCCGAGCGTCCCGGCGTAGGTGAGGCTGGTGCCACCACCGGAGGGGGTGAGGATGAATTCCTCGACGACGTAGGGCACCGGCCCGCGGACCAGCCGGAAGGTCACCCGGTCCGGCCGCTCGAACCGCACCGTCTCAGTCGTCGTCGCCCGCAGTCCGCCCGAGACCGGCGTGTAGTGCTCGGCGAGCACCATGTCGGCGCCACGCTCGAGCAACGTCAGCTTCGCCGCGGTGGCCCGGGTCGGCCGGCCCAGGTACGGCGCGGCGATGAGGTCGAATACCAGCTCCCGCGGCGCCGCGACGTGCACGGACAGCGGGCCGAGCGCGCGCGTACGCCGGCCCCGAGCGACGTCGAGTGGTGCCGCCCCGGTCACGACACCGACGTAGCCGGCCACCGCGGCGGCTGCGAGCGCGAGGCCCGCGCCCGCGCCGAATGCCGCCGCCCGGCCGGTCAGATCCCACCCGGTCCGCCCGGCTGGCAACCCCCGCGAACCCACCGGCTCAGCCCCGCCACACCGCTGCATCTCGGTCCACCTCCGCCGCTCGGTTCAGCTCCGCGATGACACGGTCGTCGGCGGTGATACGCCCCGGCTCGGCCGCTGTCACCGTCTCATAGACCCGCACGATCTGGGCAGCGACGACCGGCCAGTCATATGCCCGCACCACCCGCTGCCCCGCCGCCACCAGCTCCGCGCGCCCCCCTGCGTCGGCGAGCAACCCGCCCAGGACCGCGGCCAGATGGCCGGCATCGCCGGCGCGGAACAGCCGTCCGGCGAGCGGCGGCTCGACCCCACCGGCACCGTCGTCGCGCAGCACCCGCCGGAATGCATCCAGGTCGCTCGCTACGATCGGGGCGCCGGCCGCCATCGCCTCGAGCAGGATCACCCCGAAGCTCTCGCTGCCCGTATTCGGCGCGCAGTACGCCGTCACGCCGGCGAGCATCCTCGCCTTGTGCTCGTCGTCGACGGCACCGAGCAGGTCGACGGCACCGGCGAACGCCGGTGGCGTCCACTGCGCCAGCAGGTCCGGGTCGCCCCGGCCGACGACCGCCAGCCGCAGCCGCGGGTGGTCCCCGCGCAGCAGCGCGCACGCCTCGAGCAGGGTCCGGATGCCCTTGCGCGGCTCATCGTAGCGGCCGACGAACCCGACGGTCTGCGGGCCGAGACCTGGCGACGGCGTCGCTGCGGCGAACCGGGCGACGGCCACGCCGTTCGGGATCTCGACGGCGTCTCCACCGAGGTGCTCGACCTGCACCGTGCGCGCCGCCGGGGATACGGCGATCCGGCCGGCGATCTTCTCCAGGAAGGGCTGCAGCACACCGTGCGCCGCGGCGAGCCAGCGCGACCGCGGATTGGCGGTATGGAACGTCGCGACGATCGGCCCGCGGGCGAGGATGCACGCGAGCAGCGAGACGCTCGGCGCCACCGGTTCGTGCAGGTGCAGCACGTCGAACCCGCCCTCCCGCAGGAAGCGCCGCACCCGCGCCGCGGCCACCGGCCCGAACTGCAACCTGGCCACCGAGCCGTTGTACCGCACCGGCACGGCCCGCCCGGCGGATACGGCGTAGGTGGGCAGCGTGCTCTCGTCGTCCGCCGGCGTGAGCACCTGCACGTGGTGGCCGAGCTGCAGGAGCGTCTCGGCCAGGTCCCGGACGTGGAACTGGACTCCACCGGGGACATCCCAGGTGTACGGGCAGACCAGGCCGATACGCATCGGCGTCAGCCCGCCCGCACCGGCACGGTCGTCCGCTGCCGCTCCCGGTCGGCCACCCAGAACGGCTGGAGCATGTGCCAGTCCTCGGGGCGGGCGGCGATGTCGGCCGCGAACCGGTCGGCCAGCGCCTGGGTGATGGACCGAACCCGGTCGCGCAGCCGGCCCCCGGCTGGCACCGCCAGCGGCGGCCGGATCGCGAGCGACCAGTCCGGGCCCTCGTTCCAGGTCACCGTCGGCAGCAGCGCGGCACCGGTGGTCACGGCGAGCAGCGCCGGGCCCGCCGGCATGCTGGCGGGCGCACCGAAGAACGTCACCGGGATGCCGGCCTCCGACAGGTCCCGGTCGGCGACCAGGCAGACGAGGCCGCCGGCGCCGAGACGTTCCCGGAGCACGTCCACGGGCGGTCGCTCGCCGCCGTGCAGCGCGAGCACCTCCATACCGAGGCTCTCCCGGTAGGCAACGAAGCGGGTGAACAACGACTCCGGCTTCAACCGCTCGGCGACGGTGGTGAAAGGCACGCCGCGGTCGATCATCCAGACGCCCGCGGCATCCCAGTTGCCCATGTGCGGCAGCGCGAGGATCACGCCCCGGCGCCCGTAGGCGGCGTCGACGTGCTCGGCGCCGGTGACGTGCACGCGCGCGGCGATGTCGGCCGGTCGCATCGCCGGCAACCGGAACGTCTCCAGCCAGTAACGCGCGTAGGAACGCACCGCCCGCCGGGTCAGCGCCGCCAGCTCGGCCGTCGACGTGTCCGGCCCGACGACCCGGCTCAGATTGGCCCGCAGCTGGTGCACGCGCGGGCCGTCCCGGCGTACGGCGAGGTCTGCGGCGGCCCGGAAGCCGGCCGCGGCGAGCGGGTGCGGGAGCGCCTTGACCGTCGCCCAACCGGCCGCATAGGCCGTGCCGGCGAGGCGGTCCGCGACCGAGTCGGTCACGACCGGGTCGAGGTCACCGGTACGTCGGCCGCCTGCCGCTTCACCTCGGCGAGGCGCTGGACGACGGTGACCAGGGTCGCCGCGACCAGCAGCCACAAGGCGGCCGCCTGCACGTACGGCACGCCGACGCCGGCCAGTCCGGTGCCCACGAGCACGATGATCAACCGCTCGGCGCGCTCGGCGACGCCGACGTCGCAGGTCATCCCGAGGCCCTCGGCCCGCGCCTTGATGTACGACGTCACGGCGCCCAGCACCAGGCACACCAGCGCGGCGGCGCCGAGCAGCTCGGAGTGGTTACCGGCGAGGAACCACCAGGCCAGCGCGCCGAAGACAGCGGCGTCGGCCAGCCGGTCGCAGGTCGAGTCCAGCACCGCGCCGAACCGGGAGGACCGCCCGCCCGCCCGGGCGACGGCTCCGTCGAGCACGTCGAGCATGACGAAGAACCAGATGACCAGGGTGCCCGCGAAGAACCAGCCCTGGGTGAAGAAGACGAGCGCGCCCGCGACCGCCCCGAGGGTGCCGATCACGGTGATCGCGTCCGGTGTGACGCCGGCCCCGGCCAGGCGCGCGCCGAGCGGCGCCAGTGCCTTCGACATCGACGGGCGGGCGAACACGTTGAGCATCGACGTCCGTTCCGTCCGGCGTACCGGCTCATCGTGGCGGGCGCCCGCACGAAACCGCGGACTTCCCGCCACGATAGCGCCGCAGCGGGGCATCACATGCCGCCCGAGCGGCGGTGGCCGGTGACGCCGATCTCGGCGGGCCCTTGCCCGCGCCCGGCCGCGGGTGTCGAATCGCCAAACAGCGACCCAACGGCGGGCGGCGCGAGCATCACGGGAGGCGTCCATGACCAAGTCGGCAGCGGGGACCAAGTCGGCAGCCGGGACCACGTCGGCGACGGGGCCCAGATCGGGGACGGCCGACGTACCGGCCGCCGACCGGCCCGAGAAGGTCCGCAACGTCGCCGTCGTCGGGCACTCCGGAGCCGGCAAGACGATGCTCGTGGAGGCGATGCTCGCGGTCACCGGCGCGCTCTCTCGGATGGCCTCGGTCACCGACGGTACTTCGGTGAGCGACCACGATCCGGCCGAGATCAAGCAGCAGCGCTCCGTCGCGCTGTCGGTGGCGCCGTTCGCCTGGGACGCGGTGAAGGTCAATCTGCTCGACACGCCGGGTTACGCCGACTTCACCGGGGAGCTCCGGGCCGGCCTACGGGCTGCCGACGCGGCGCTTTTCGTTCTGTCCGCCGTCGACGGGATCGACACGGCCACCATTTCGCTGTGGGAGGAGTGCGCCGCCGTCGCGATGCCGCGGGCCGTCGTGATCAGCCGGATCGACCACCCGCGGGCGGACTACGAGGGAACCCTCGCCGCCGCGCAGGACGCGTTCGGGTCCGGCGTACTGCCGCTGTACCTACCCACCGGTTACGGCGAGGCCGGGCCGTCCGCGCTGGTCGGCCTGCTGTCCGGCCGGGTATTCGACTACACCGGCGGGACCTTCCCGCCGGCCGAACGCGATCCCGATGGCGCCGAGGCGGCGGCGCTGGAGCCGGCCCGGGCCGCGCTGATCGAGGGCATCATCGCCGAGAGCGAGGACGAGACCTTGATGGACCGCTACCTGGGCGGCGAGCAGATCGACGTCGAGATCCTGGTCGATGACCTGGAGACCGCCGTCGCGCGGGCGGCGTTTCATCCGGTGCTCGTGGCGAGCGCGACCACTCAGGTCGGGACCGCCGAGCTGCTCGAGGTCCTGACCAGCGCCTTCCCGTCCTCGCTGGAGCACGACCTGCCGGCGGTCAGCGGCCTGGACGGCACCCCGCGCGAGGCGCTCACCTGCGACCCGGACGGCCCGCTGGTCGCCGAGGTCGTGAAGACCACGGTCGACCCCTACATCGGCAGGGTGTCGCTGGCGCGGGTCTTCTCCGGCACCCTGCGATCCGACGTTCCGGCGCACGTGTCCGGGCACGGGCTGGCCGGCCGCGGGCACGCCGACCACGACCAGGACGAGCGCGTCGGGCACGTGCATATGCCCCGCGGCGCCACGTTGCAGCCGGTCGACGCCTGCATCGCGGGTGACATCTGCGCCGTCACCAAGCTTGCCAGCGCCGAGACCGGCGACACGATCTCCGCGAAGGACGAACCGCTGCTGATCGCGCCGTGGGAGATGCCCGAACCGCTGTTGCCGATCGCGGTGACCGCGGCATCGCGCGCGGACGAGGACGCCCTCGCGAAGGGCCTGGCCAGGCTCACGGCGGGCGACCCGACGCTGCGGCTGGAACGCAACGCGGAGACCCATCAGCTGGTGCTGTGGTGCATGGGCGAGGCGCACGCCGACGTACTGCTGGACCGGCTGCGCGGGCAGGGCGTCGAGATCACCACGGTGCCGGTCGTCACGCCGTTGCGGGAGACGTTCGCCGGCCCGGCGATCGGGCGCGGCCGGCACGTCAAGCAGTCCGGTGGGCACGGGCAGTACGCGATCTGCGATATCGAGGTCGAGCCGTTGGAGCGCGGCGGGGGCTTCGAATTCATCGACGAGGTCGTCGGGGGCGCGGTACCGACACAGTTCATCCCGTCGGTGGAGAAGGGCGTCCGGGCGCAGCTGGAACGCGGCATTGCGGCCGGCTTCCCGGTGGTCGACCTGCGGGTGACGCTTGTCGACGGCAAGGCACACAGCGTCGACTCCTCGGACGCCGCATTCCAGCTGGCGGGGGCGCTCGCCCTGCGGGAGGCCGCAAGAGCCGCCGACGTCGTCCTGCTCGAGCCGGTCCAACACGTCGATGTCACCGTGCCGGACGAGCACGTCGGAGCGGTGCTGAGCGACCTGTCTGGCCGTCGGGGGCGGGTCACCGGAACGGTGGCGGCCGGGCGGGACCGGACCCTGGTCAGCGCCGAGGTACCAGAGACCGAGCTCACCCGGTACGCCGTGGAGCTGCGGTCGCTGTCCGGTGGTACCGGCAGGTTCACCCGCGCCTACCTGCGTCACGATCCGATGCCGGCACAGGAGGCGAGCAAGCTGCGGGCCGAGCCGGCTGCCGTCTGAGCAGCCGCTCGGGGGGCGCCGTCTGAAGGCCACCGCCGCGGGCGGGTCGCCGCACGTCCGCAGCACCTGCGCATGGCCGCGCCATCCGTTCCGTCGTGGCGTCGTGGCGTCGTGGCGTCGTGGCGTCGTGGCGTCGTGGCGTCGCCTGAATAGATGTCGGTTCGTTTGTCGAAACGGCGGCCAGGACGACCACGACGACAAACGACAGCCCACAACCCACCCACCCCCAACACTCCGCCGCAGCGCCGCGTGGGTTCTGTCCACAGCCCGGAAGCCGTCCACAGATCCTGCCTGGTGCGCCCGGCCCAGCCATCAGCGCGGCAGGGTGGACCGGTGCCCACTCCTGTCGCCTCGACACCCGGCCGGCCGCGCCGAATGCACCGTCGATGGTGACCTGGCCGTTGAAGCCGCGCCGGGCGGGCGAGGTCCCCCGTTCGGCACTCGTCGACACGTCCTGCTGCCGCGCCGGCCTGAGCCGCGGTCGCCTACGCGCGCAGCTCGCCTCAGGGCGGTGGCAGCGCGTGAGCCATCGCGTCGTCGTGGGTCACAACGGTCCGATCCAGGGGTTGCACCGCGTCGAGGTCGCGCTACTGCAGGCCCGACCGGGATCGGCTTTGGCCGGTCCCACCGCTGCGGTCGTGGACGGGCTCACGGGATATGAGGACGAGCGGATCCACGTCGTCATGCCGCCAGGATCGCGGCCGCGCAGATCGGAGCTGGCGGACGTGGTCGTCCACTACTCCCGTCATCTCGATGACAGTCAGGTCCACCCGGCCGGGATGCCGCGCCGGACCCGGCTCGCCCGATCGCTCGTCGACATGGCCACCTGGGCGCCTGACCCGGTCAGCGCATGTGCGGTGCTGGCGGCCGGGGTGCAGCAGCGGTTGGTGCGACCCGATGCGCTGCGTCGGCAACTTCAGCGACCCGGACCGACGCCGCACCGTCGGCTGCTCCTGCTCGCGGTCGACGACATCCAGGGCGGCGCCCAGTCGTTGGCCGAGATCGACGGGGTGCGCCTCTGCCGGCGTGCGCGGCTCCCGCTGCCGGCCCCACAGCTCGTCCGGACCGATCCCGCGGGTCGGCGCCGATATCTCGACCTGCCCTGGCCGCAGTACGGCGTGGTTGCCGAAATCGATGGTGCGCTGCATCTGCGCCCGCGCACCTGGTGGGCGGACATGGATCGGCAGAAC
>JBPCOR010000331.1:0-9264 GCA_051000035.1 Mycobacteriales bacterium
CGGATCGGCGCCCGCACCAGGAGGCGACACATTCTGGCCGGAAATGCAAACCACGGACGGTCACTGGACGTAGGTTTAACGTTAGTAACACGCGCAACGAGCCTGGGCTGGGGGCGCAGATATGCGGAATTTAAGTACCTCTGCCCTGACTCATGCGCGACTGCGGAGACGCTCCGGCCGCGCTTCCCGACCCGCCAGTCTCTACCCCGTTCGGGTGGTCTTCCTTGCCTTGGTCCTGGCCCTGGCCGCCGTGATCGTGCTCGTGCTGGCCGCTCCGGGTGGACAACTCCCCGCGAACCTCGGCGTCGGCCTCGCCCTGGTCGCGATCGCCGTCGTCCTTGCCGTCCTCGTCGGACCAGTGGGTCGGCGGGCGCGGCTAGCCCGGCGAATCGCCGGCATCGATGCGCTGGTTTGGCCCGTTCTGTCCCGTGCGAGCACCGACCGCGACAACATCTCGACCGTGGGCGACCTCGATCCGGCCGCGGCGGACATCCCGTGTCTGGACGACCTGCTGGCCGGCCTCCGGGCCATCGCGCGGTCCGAGGTGGTCCTGCTGACGTTGCGGCCGGCCGAGACGGGTGACCTGGCAGCGGCCGACGGCGACACGCGAGTCGTCGAGGTCCACCTCGCTCCGCCGGCGGTGCCCGAACCGGCGGCGGTCGACAGGCTGGCTCGGATCGCCGACGCGGCGACTGACCGCACCGCCGGCGCTGACGGTTCGGCCCCCGCCCCGGTGGTGCTCTGGACCAGGGACCACGCCACCGCCGCCGACACCGACGTTCGAACGGCGCTCCAGCGCGGACCCGTCGCGGTCATCGCCGCTGCCGCGTTGATGGACGGCGCTGCTCGAATCGGCACCCTGCAGTTCGCCGGCGCCCACCTTGACGGCTCGGACCTGGCGGTCCTCCAGCACGCCGCCGAACGGGTCGCACAGGTCATCACCACGCACCGGCGCGCCGTCCGCCTGCTGGATGCTGCGCTCTACGACGACCTCACCGGCTTGATGACCCGCAGCCACTTCCCAGCGGCCGTGCGGGACTGGCAGGCGGCGCACGGAGTCACACCGTCGGCGACCGCGATCGCGATCTTCTCGGTGGAGACGTTCGACGAGCTCAGCGACTCGCTGGGATTCGACGCGGCCGACGACGTGCTGAGTGCCCTGGGCCAGCGCCTCCGCACCGCGATGCCACCCGACACCCCGGTCGCGCGGGTCTCGCGGGATGCCGTCGGGGTCGTGACGCCGGCGGACGGTGACCGGCTGGCCGGTGAGCACGCCGCGCGGTTGCACACCGAGGTGGGGCGCCCCCGCGAGGTGCTGCCCGGCCTCACGATCGACGTTCCGCTCGTCGTGGGCGTTGCCCGGGGCGGGCGGGTCGGCGGGACCGAGGCGGGCGGGGTCGAGGAAATTCTGCGCAGCGCGGAGGTCGCCCTGCACCACGCCCGGCGGGTCGGTACGTCCCCGACGGTCTACAGCCCCGGGCTGGACTCGCGGCGGGCGAACCGGCTTCGCCTGGTTCGGGCGCTGCGGGCCGCCTTGGACAGCTCGCAGGTCGGTCTCGCCTTCCAGCCGATGATTTCGCTGCGCACCAACGAGGTCGTCGGCGCCGAGGCGCTCGCCCGGTGGAACGACCCCCGGGACGGGCCGATCTCGCCGGACCGGTTCATCTCGGCCGCCGAACGCAGCGGGCTGATCGGCGGGCTGACCCGCTACGTCCTAGTGCGCTCGCTCGCCGCCTGCCGGTCCTGGCTGGACCAGGGACGTCACATCGGCATCTCGGTGAACATGTCGGCTCGCAGCCTGCTGGACGAGACCTTCGTCGACGACGTGGCCGAATTGCTCGCCGTGGCCGAGGTGCCGCCGGAGTTGCTCACGTTCGAACTCACCGAGCGAAACGTCATCGCCGAGCCGGAGCGGGCAATGCCCAACCTGCACAGGCTGCGCCAGCTCGGGACGCGCCTGTCGGTCGACGACTTCGGCACCGGCTACTCCTCCCTGGGCTACCTACGCAGGCTGCCCATCGACGAGGTCAAGATCGACAAGACGCTGGTCTTCGGAATGTCCAGCGACCTGGGCGGGCCCGCGATGGTACGGGCGATCATCGAGCTCGGGCACAGCCTTGGATTGGAAATGGTCGCCGAGGGCGTCGAGGACGACCTGACCCGGGATCTGCTCACCGGGATGGGCTGCGACGTCATGCAGGGCTACGTCGTGAGCCGAGCCCTGCCCCTGGACCAGTTCCAGCGTTGGCTGCGCCAGGACGGCGGCCTGAGCGTGCCCCGGCAATCGGCCGGTCGCAGCCGCCTCGCACACTGACCCGACCCCCGGTCGCGGCCTGCGAGCTGACGGTCCGCTGCGTGTATTCTTGCCCGGCGCCGCCCTCTTAGCTCAGTCGGCAGAGCGTCTCCATGGTAAGGAGAAGGTCTAGGGTTCGATTCCCTAAGAGGGCTCGGATCCGACGGTGCCGCCAGGGTCGACGGGCGGCGCCGTCGGTGGTTGGGGCGGAGTAGCTCAGTCAGGCAGAGCAAGCGACTCATAATCGCTGCGTCGCCGGTTCAAATCCGGCCTCCGCTACCAATCTGGCCTGGGATTCAACGGAATCCCAGGCCAGAAAGCTGTCGGGACTTGATCAGGTCACCACTTACTCACCACAAACTCCTCACCAACCCCCGTCTCGGGCCGCCCGGAGCGCATCGTGCTTGGGTTGTCCCGGACCGGCTCGGAGCCTCCGGGTCGTCGTGCCTACCTGGTGGGCATGGACGACCACTCGATACCCCTGGATGGCTCGGCGTCACCGGGCGGTTTGGAGCCGCTGCTGAGCATCGCCGAACTTGCTCACTACCTCGGCGTCCCGGTCGCGACGATCTACGACTGGCGGGTCGAAGGCAAGGGGCCGCGGGGCATCCGCATCGGCCGGCACGTCAAGTTCACGGTCTGCGAGGTGCGGGCCTGGCTAGACGCGCAGCGCGAACCCGACACCCCCCGGCCGGCCGACGGGCGGTGAGCGCCCATGGCTAGGCCCCGCACCCCGATCGGCACCTTCGGCGCCATCACCTGCCAGACCGCGAGCAACGGCCTGGTGTACGCCGGCACGCGGTATCGCGATGAGGACGGCACGCTGCGCAAGGTCCAGGCCAGCGGGCCGAACGCCAAGGCTGCCGAGCGGAACCTGAAGCAGAAGCTGAGTCGGCGCACGGCCAGGTTCGCCGACACGAGTGTGATCACGGCCGACAGTTCGTTCGCAAAGCTGGTCGAGCTGTGGCTGGAGGACCTCGACCTCGAAGGCCGGATCGCGCCTAGCACCCGCGATCTGTACGAGTGGAACATGCGGCACCTGGTGATGTCGGCCTTCCAGCATCTTTCGCTGCGGGAGATCAGCGTGAGCAGGGTCGACCGGTTCCTCAAGACCCAGGCAACGATCAGTTACAGCAGGGCCAAGCAGGCCAGGGTCGTGCTCAGCCTCGCCCTCGGACTCGCGGTCCGCTACGAGGCCATCACCCGCAACCCCGTGTTGAGCGCGTCGCGGCTGCACAAGCCGCCGTCGACGACGGTCGCCCTCACCCTCAACCAGGTGCAAGCGATTCGCGCCGCGGTGCTGGCGTGGCGGACCGGCGCGGGGCTGCCGGGGCCGAAACCCGACGGGCAGCTCGGACCGATCATCGAGGTTATGCTCGGCACGTCCGCACGCATCGGTGAAGTGCTGGCGATCCGCACGTGCGACATCGACGTGACCTGCGCCCCACCAACGGTGCACATCGGCGGCACCATCATCTCGCCCAAGGGCACGCCGACGTATCGCCAGGACCACCCGAAGACATCCACGTCTCGCCGCACGGTCTCGGTGCCCAGCTTCACCGCGCAGGTACTGCGGCAGCGGCTGGTGCTCGTGGCGGACGAGGAGCCGGAGCACCTGCTGTTCTTCAGCCGCAACCACACACCGCTCACCACCAACAACGTTCGCCGTCGCCTGCGCGCGATCATGGACGAGGCCGGCATCGGCGGTGTGACGCCCCATGCCTTTCGCCGGACGGTGGCAACGGTGGTCGACCGTGCCGCCGGTACGCAGCTTGCGGCCCAGATGCTCGGGCACTCCTCCCCGGACATCACCCGCATCCACTACATCGAGAAGGACGACACCGTGAATCCCCGTACCGCCGAGATCCTGGAGCAGCTCTCTCCGGCGATCGGACACTCCGACTAGGCGGGTACGCGGATCGACCTTCCCGATCGCCGGTCCAGAGGTCGCCGACATCGAAGCGACCGTCAAGGAGCTGGTCGCACGCGGCGTCAGGGTCAACCGCTACGACGGCATGGATCGGACAGCCGATTGGAGTCTGGGTGTCAGTTGGTGGTGACATTGGCCACATGGCCTGTTGATGCCGATGGCAACGCGTTGTCGTGGACGCAGCTCGCGCGTAATAGACGCAGCTCGCGCGTAATAGCAGACCCGGGGATACGTCGCGCCGACAGCCGTGCACGGAGTGCTCTGCTGAGTGCCGGCTACAGGCCCAGGTCGGGCGCCCCGCGGCGGTGGGGCTCGCTGGTCGTGGCGCTGAAGCTGGGCGGTGCAGCGTGAGCGGCCATCGGTTGCCTGGGCCGCGGTGGCTGGGGTGCCCGGACTGTTTCGACGGTGAGCCGAGCGCGCGTGCTGTTCTGGCCTGGATTGGGCTGCTCGTCGGGGACCGGATCGGTGTCCTGGTGGAGTTGGGCGAGCTGAGCCTCGATACGGGCCAGATGACTCTCGGCTTCGCGCAGAGCGTCGGCGTGGCGGAAGGGTTGGCCGATCCGCTGGTTGGCGTCGGTGATGGTTAGCTCGGCTTTGGCGAGGTCGTCGTGGGCCTGTTGAAGGTAGGTGGGGATGCCGCTGACACGGTTCTCGATGCGTTGGATGAGTCCGACGCCGCCGTCGAGGAAGGCGCCGCGGGTCAGAGTGAACTCGCTGCGGGGTACGCCACCGAGCTGGATGTCGACGTTGGGTACGGCAAGCCCGGGGCGGGTGGCGAGGTGGATGTCGAAGCCGCTGATCTGGCCGATGGCGCCGTAGTCGCGGGCAGCATGTCGGGATGCCCATTTCAGGTCGGAGTTATCTGCCCACCGCGTGAGGGCGTGCGCGGCGTCGGCACGGGACGGGTAGCTGGTGCCGCCGAGTTGGATGCGGAACTCGTCGCCGCCGGTGTCCTTGACCTGGGGCAGCGCGGCGTCCAGAGCGTCGATGTCTGCGGTGGCCCGCTGGGCGTCGTGTTGGGCGCGTTGCTGGGCGTGGATGAGCATGTTGTCGTTGCGGGTGTGGGCGCGTTCCAGGCGGCGTAGCCGGCTGAGTTCGCTGTGCACGATGGAGTGTTCCAACAGCAGCGGGTTGCCGGAGGAGATGGCCTTGGCCTCGGCCGCTGATAGCGCGCTGGAGTCGATTTCCTCGATCTCGCGGGCATCGAGGCGTCCTCGCATGAGCTGAGCGATGAACCGGGCTTTGCGTTCCACGCCCTGCCACAGGTAGGAGTCGAACGACCGCTCCGTGACCAGACGAACTATCGCGACTTCGGTGTTCTGGTTGCCTTGGCGGAGAATCCTGCCTTCGCGTTGGGCGATGTCCGACGGCCGCCAGGGACAGTCCAGGTGGTAGAGCGCGACGGCGCGCGCTTGCACGTTGGTGCCGACGCCCATCTTCTCAGTGCTGCCGATCAAGACGGCGACGTGGCCTGCACGGGCGGCGGCGAACAGCCGGGCTTTGTCGGCGTCGGTCTTGGCTTCGTGCATGTACCGGATCGCCGCGGCGGGTATACCACGTCCGACGAGCTGCAGATGCAGCTCGTCGTAGGCGTTCCACCGGTCGGGGTTGGGGGTGCCGATGTCGGAGAACACCAGCTGCAATCCTCCGCGTATTGGTGAGGGCTGGCCGGTGACGCCGTCGAGGTACTCGCTGTCGCGGGTGCGTTCCCACACTCGGTGGATCAGGTCGGCGTCGATGTCGACCTTGGTCGGTCCCGACGGTCGGCGGCCGAGGATCATGCGGATGTCCAGAGCGGCCTTCCGCCCGTCGGTGGAGATGTTGAGCATGTTGTCCTCATCCGGGCTCACCTGTTTGGCGGCTACCTTCTCGGCGCGTTCGCCGAGGTGTGCGATGAACAGCTCCAATTCGGCGGTCGGCTGCACCGCGACGGTCGACGGTGCCCGCTGCCCATCCTCACGCGCGACCAGATCAGGGGTGGGCAGCTGCAGATCCTCGGCGGTCTTCACGTCGGCGAAGACCGACCACATCTTCAGCATCTCCGGCACGTTCTGGAACTTCGCGAACCGAGTCTTGAGGCGGTACCCGCTGCCGGTCGGGGCCATTTCCATCTGTGTCACGGTCTGCCCGAACGTCGCTGCCCACGCGTCGAACGCGCCGATCCCGGCAGCCTCCAGCAGATCCGGACGTAGGTAGCGCTGCATCACGTACGCCTCGGTCACGCTGTTGGAGATCGGTGTCGCGGTCGCCCCAGTCACGACACGCTCACGTCCGGTGGATCGAAGGTATTCCAGCTTCATGTGCAGATCGGACGCACGATCGGAGCCGTCGATCGCGGCGTCGCGGATGTTGGAGTCGGTGGCTAGGTTCTTGTACATGTGCATCTCGTCGACGATCACGTAGTCGAATCCGGTGTCCTCGAACGTCACCCCAACATCCCGGTCGGTGTCGGCGCGCTGCTTGAGCGTGTTCTCCAGTCGCAAAAGCTTGCGCTGGATGCGTTTGACGCTCATCCGGTTCTCGCCCTCAGCCTGATCGAGAACCTGCCGGACCCGGCCGACCTGGGCGTCGATGTAGGCGGCCTCGGTCTGCGGGCGCAGCGGGATCTTCGCGAACGCGGTCTGGGTGAGGACGATCGCGTCCCAGTCGTTCGCCGCGGCCTTGGCCACGAACAACCGCCGCTTGTCGGCAGTGACGTCGGCCGCGCTGGCGGCCAGGACGCGGGCGCGGGGATAAATCTGCAACCATTCGCGGGTGAACTGTTCCAGCATATGGTTCGGGACGACCACGACCGGTTTGGTGATCAGGCCCATGCGGCGCATCTCCATCGCGCCGATGATCATCTCGGCGGTCTTGCCTGCCCCGACGTCGTGGAACAGTCCGGCGGCGGTTTCGGCGATCATGCGGGCGACCGCGGCCCGCTGGTGCGGGCGCGGGGAGAAGCTGGCGGCCATCCCCGGCAGGGTCAGGTACTCCCCGGCGCCGGTGTAATCGCGCAGCACGATGGAGTTGAACCGTCCGTTGTACTCATCTACCAGGGCCTGCGCGCGGGTCGGGTCTTCCCACACCCATTCGCCGAACCGTTCCTGTACCGCCTCGGCTTTCTCCTGCGCTGCTGTGGTCTCCAGCGGGTTCAGTACCCGCCGGACGCGGCCGTCGGCGTCCTCGTACTCGTCGTAGACCAGCAGGGTTTTCTGTTCCATGAGGGCCTGGGCGATGTCGGGCGCGGGGCGCCGTTCTGTGCCCCATTCGGAGGTGGCGAGGATGCCGTGCCGGCCGCCGCGGACCTCCCACCTTCCCGGCAGTGGGTTCTCCACCAGCACATCCGGGGCCTTGAGGATGTCTGTGAGGAAGTCTTCGTGGACCTGTTCGCTGATCCAGACCGCGCCGAGCCGCGCCGCGATGTCCTCCACCCCCAGGGTCTCGGGCATCACCGCCGTGAGCGCCTCGACGTTCGCGGCGAACGCTGGGTCGTCGACCGCGCGGGCTTGGGCGGCGGCCAGCTTGGTGCGGACATCGCCGGACAGGTACGCAGGGGCGTGGATCAAGGCGTTGGTGTCGGGGTCGGCGAAGGCGAGGCCGGCCAGGGTGTCACGTGCCTCAGGCTCGGGCATGCCGAGCAGGTCCGCGATCAGGGGTAGGTCGATCCCGCCGGTGCGGTCCAGGCTGACCGCGACGGCGTCGGCGGGTGTCTCGACACCGAGCACGTCGGCGCGGGGTGCGACGACTCGGCGGGACAGGATCGCCGCCGGTGTCGCCACCTGGTCTTGGTCGTCGAACTGCTCCAGTGCGAGCACGAGCGGCCCGAACGGGTCGCCGCGCAGCATCCGGGTCGGTGTCGGCACAAGGCGCGCATAGGTGTCTTCGCCGGCGCCGTTGGTGCGTCCAGTCGGGCGCAGCGTGTACCGGTTGAGTGGCCCGTACCGGCCCAGATACCTCTGGTATGCATGCCGAAGGTCCTCCCGGGCCGCGGTAATGTCGTGGGTGTCCTCGACCGTGGCTGCCTCCAGGGTGAGCAGCGTGGTGGCCGCGTCCCGCAGGCCGAGCAGAGCACGCACCTCGGAGGTGGCGTTCTTCGGCACGGCCAGGGGTTCGAGCCCGCCGTCGACCACGGTGGCGAACGTATGGTCCGGGCGGGCGAGGATGCTGCCGTCCCAGAGATGCGCCGGCGCGGGTATCGACGCCGCACGCCTGGCCTCGGGAACTGCGGTGGTGCGCGGGATCATCGTCAGCCCGGCCCGGCGAGCGGACCAGACGATCTGCTCGAGCGTGTTAGCCAGTTCCTCTTCGAGGCTGTCCAGATTCCCGTCGACCAGAAGCGTGTCGTTGCCGTACATACCGTGCCCGACGCCGATCTGGCCGAGCACGCGGTCGGGCTGCTGATCGAAGTAGGCATTGACCTTGACGGTGTGCCCGTCGAGGCTGATCGGTACGACGGTCTCCCACGCCTCGCAGATCGGGGGTTGGTCGTCGCCGCGGCGGCGCAGAATCAGCAGGTCGGTCACGACGTCAGTGCCG
This sequence comes from Mycobacteriales bacterium, assembly GCA_051000035.1. Taxonomy (GTDB): domain Bacteria; phylum Actinomycetota; class Actinomycetes; order Mycobacteriales; family QHCD01; genus QHCD01. Next base: position 8,742 of record JBPCOR010000331.1, read on the forward strand.
GCCGCGCGGCGGTGAGTGCCGGTGGGGAGCCGGACCGCGCCGATCAGGTCGGCGAGCTGGTTCATCTCCCGCCGTGCGCCGGGGTTTTGGGCATCCATCGTGTAGTGGCTGGTGAGCACCGCGACGAAGCCACCGGGCCGCGTCAACGCCAGCGACTTCAGGATGAAGTGGTTGTGCATGCTGTGACGGCCGAGGTTGTGCACCGCGTCATGCAGCGTGACGTCCCCGAACGGGACGTTGCCGATCGTCGCGTCGAAATGCCCGGCGGGAAGTCGGGTGTCGGCGAACGACTCGGCTCGGATCGTCGCCTGCGGGTAGAGGGCGGCACTGATGGTCGCGGTAACCGAGTCGAGTTCCACGCCGGTCAGGTCCGCCCCGTCGGGCGCGAGGCCGATGAACGTTCCGACGCCGCTGCCCGGCCCCAACACGCGGCCGTCGCGAAAGTCCAGCGAAGCTATCGCCTGCCACATCTGGCGGACGATCATCGGGTCGGTGTAGTGGGCGTTGATCGTGGTGCGCCGCG
>JBPCOR010000343.1:0-6931 GCA_051000035.1 Mycobacteriales bacterium
CGTCCGATTCCAGCAGCCGCAGCCATACCTCGCTGACGGTGGGGTAGGACGGCACCGCGTGCCACAGCCGGTCCAGCGGCACCTCGCCGACGATGGCGATCGTCGCGGCATGCAGCATCTCCCCGACATCCGGCCCCACGAAGGCGGCGCCGAGGATGACGTCGCGCTCGTCGTCGATGACCAGTTTCGCATGTCCGGCGTAGCCGTCGGCCCGGACCGCGGCACCGGCGACGTCTGCCAGGTCGTATTCGACGGTGCGGATCGCGCGGCCCTCGTCCCGGGCGACCTTTTCGGTCCGGCCGACGGCGGCGACCTGCGGATCGGTGAAGGCGACGGCCGGAACGACGTGGTGGTCGGCGGTGGCGGTGAACCGGGACCACCGCGCGGAGGCGTCGACGTGCTCACCTCTGGACCTGGCCACGATCGAATCGCCGGCGGCGCGGGCGGCGTACTTGCCCATGTGGGTGAGCAGCGCCCGCCCGGTGACGTCGCCCGCGGCGTACAGCCAGTCGATGCCCGCGACCTGTCCGGTGTCGTCGACCTCGAGCCATTTCGTTGCGGTGACGCCGATGCTGTCCAGGCCGAGCGTGTCCAGGTCGGTCCCGCGCCCGGCCGCCACCAGGAGCGTGTCGGCGGTGACCGCTTGCTCGCCGAGGTGCAGGGTGGTCGGGCCGGCGCCGTCGCGTGTCACCCGGTCGACCGTGACGCCGACCCGGACGTCGACGCCGCTGGAGCGCAGCGCGCCGGCAACCGCTTCGCCGGCGAACGGCTCGTGCCCGGCGAGCAGCCGGTCGGCCACCTCGAGCAGCGTCACCCGCGCGCCCAGGGCGTTCCATGCGGTAGCCATCTCCGACCCGACGACGCCGCCGCCGAGGATCGCCAGTCGGGTCGGCACGTCGTGCGCGCTGGTCGCGTCGCGGGGCGTCCACGGCCGTGCGTCCGCGAGCCCGTCGACGGGTGGCAGGGTGGCGTGCGACCCGGTGCAGATGGCGACGGCCTGGGCGGCGTGCAGGGTGATGTCGGCGGCGCCGTCGGCCGACACGACGACGGTCCGCTCCCCGGCGAGCCGGCCCGCGCCGCGAATGACGTCGATCTGCTTCGACTCGGCCCACTTGCGCTGGCTCGAGTCGTCCCAGTGGCTGGTGAATCCATCCCGGCGCTGGAAGGTCGCGGGCACGTCGAGGTGACCCGTCACCGCTTCCGCGGCACCGGCCACCGCCCGGGCGGCGGCGATAGCCTCCGGGCCACGCAGCAGCGCCTTGCTCGGCATGCACGCGTAGTAGGAACACTCACCGCCCACCAGCGCGGACTCGACCAGCGCGGCCGACAGCCCTCCCCGCACGGCGCGTTCCGCGACATTCTCACCGGTCGACCCGGCACCGATCACGATGACGTCGTAGGTCTTCTCCTCGCCCATGGCCATGAGCTAAGCACGCCTCTCGATACGGTCACCGGGTGACCACCCCAGCCGCCGACACGTCGGAAGCCGACGTCTTCAGGGCGGCCATCGGGTCGTTCGTCACCGGCGTCACCGTGGTCACCATCCGCGATGACGACGACGACATCGGGATCACCTCGACCGCATTCGCGTCGGTGTCGCTGCAGCCGCCGCTGGTCATGGTGACCGTCAACACCGAGTCCTATGTGGACGAGGTGCTGCACCGGCGGGACGCGTTCGCCGTATCGATCCTGGCCGCGACGCAGACCCAGGTCGCGAGCAGGTTCGCGGTGCTCGGCCGGCCGAGCGCACGGCTGCTGCTCGCCGACCTGCCCCACCACCGCGGTGTGCACAGTGCAGCGCTCATCGTCGATGACGGCCTGGCAGCGCTGGAATGCCGGGCACGGGAGCGGATCGACGCGGGCGATCACACCATCGTGGTGGCCGGCGTCGTCGCCATCGACTACCGGTCGGACGACCGAGCGCCGCTGCTGCACTTTCGCGGGCGCTACCGCCACGACCGGTGAGTCATCACCCCGGCGCTGTCCTCACGGCTGGTGGTCACCGGGCCGACGAGATCGCCGGACCGGTGGGTTACGGCCGGTGAATCACTGCCGGTAGCCCTCGACGTCCTGCGCGGGGCGCATCTTCGCCTCGTCGGGATTGTCGCCGAACTCCTCCTTCGCTCGGCGCTGGCGGAGCAGGTCCCAGGTCCGGTCCAGCGCGACGCGCAGCTGCTCCAGCTCGGCCCGCCCATCGTCGTCGAGCCCGCCCTGCTCGCGCAGCTCGCGCTCGCGGGCAACCAGCTCACCGATACGGTCGGTCAGCCCCACATCCGTCGTCGGGTCCGTGTCGGCCATCTCATTCGTCCTCTCGCCGTTGTCGCGCTGCCGGTGGGTTGTGCTGGGTCACGTCGGCGCCATCCGCAGCGCACCATCGAGCCGGATTACGGCGCCGTTCAGCATCGGGTTGTCGACGATATGAGCGACCAGCGCGGCGTACTCCTCCGGCCGGCCGAGACGACTCGGGTGCGGCACCTGTTCCCCGAGCGAGGCCTGCGCGTCCTCGGGCAGGCCCGCGAGCATCGGCGTGGCGAACAGGCCCGGCGCGATGCCGACCACCCGGATCGCCCGGCCGGCCAGGTCCCGCGCCGCGGTGAAGGTGAGCGACGCGACGCCGCCCTTGGATGCGGCGTAGGCGGCCTGACCGATCTGGCCCTCGTACGCCGCCGCCGACGACGTGCACACGATGACGCCGCGCTCTTCGCCGACCAGGTCGAGTGCGCTCATCCGCTCCGCGGCCAGGCGCAGCACGTTGAACGTGCCGACCAGATTGATGTCGACCACGGCGCGGAAAACCTCCAGCGGCAGCGGTCCCCTGCGGCCGATGATCCGCCCCGGGGTCGCGACACCGGCGCAGTTGACCACCACCCGCACCTCGCCGAGCCGCTCGGCGGCGTCCAGCGCGGCTGCCACCTGCTGCTCGTCGCGTACGTCGGCGGCGGCGAAGACCGCGGCCGCGCCGATCTCCGCGGCGGCCCGCTCCCCGGGCGACGTCGGCAGGTCGACCAGCGCCACCCTGGCGCCGGCGCGGACCAGCCGCTCCGCGGTCGCGCGGCCAAGACCCGACGCTCCGCCGGTGATCACGGCGACCACGGCGTCGGCGCGCATCGACCACTCCTCTGCGATATCGGGGCGCACCCCGGTCTGCCCGCGGGCCACTCGGAGCGCCGAGCCTATTACCGCTCGGCCCCGCGCCTCGTGGGCGGGGCTACCGGTGCGGCCCGGTCGGGCCGCGCGGCAGGCGACGCTAGGGTGATCGCCGTGACCGACCGGATGGTGTGGATCGACTGCGAGATGACCGGCCTGGACCTGGGCAGGGACGCGCTGATCGAGATCGCGGCCCTAGTCACCGAGGCGGACCTCAGCGTGCTCGGTGCCGGCGTCGACCTGGTGATTCACGCCCCCGCCGAGGCACTCGACGCCATGCCCGACGTCGTGACGGCGATGCACGCCCACTCCGGGCTCACCGAGGAGGTGCGCCGGTCCACGGTCACGGTCGCCGCGGCCGAGCGGGCCGTATTGGACTACGTGCGGACCTACGTCCCGGAGGCCGGGTCGGCGCCCCTTGCCGGCAACTCCATCGGCACCGACCGAGGCTTCCTCGCCCGCGACATGCCGGAGCTGGACGGCCACCTGCACTACCGGATGGTCGACGTGTCCTCGATCAAGGAGCTCGCCCGGCGCTGGTATCCACGGGTGTACTTCGCCAAACCGGAGAAGGGACTGGCCCACCGCGCCCTCGCCGACATCCACGAGAGCATCACCGAGTTGCGGTACTACCGCGATGCGCTCTTCCCGGCCCCGCCCGGGCCGACGAGTGAACAGGCGCGTGTCATCGCCGCTGCCCTCACCGGGTCGGGGCGTCCGGCGGCGCCGGCTGCGGGCGCAGATGCGGCAGCTGCGGCGGGCCCGACAACTCCGAACGGGTGAGCCGCCGGCTCGGGTATCATCGGCCGGCACCGTGGTTCGCCGCGGTGGCGCGGTGGGTGTAGCTCAGCTGGTAGAGCACCTGGTTGTGGTCCAGGGGGTCGTGGGTTCGAGCCCCATCACTCACCCGAGATCGCCCGCCGGATGGCAGCCGGAGCGGCTGCTAGGGTTGCCTTCCGTCGCCGTACGGCGGTATGCGCCGCTAGCTCAACTGGCAGAGCAGCTGACTCTTAATCAGCGGGTTCGGGGTTCGAGTCCCTGGCGGCGCACCAGTGTCTTGTTGCTTCTCCTGCTCGTTGACGTTTTGTCATCGGCAGCGCTATCAGGCTGCTGTGCCCGCCGTGATCGCCGCGGGGTTCAGCGTCATCCAGGTGACCGAGGGACGTCGACCTGGCCGCGGAGGTGGGTCGTGTCGATCGCCGAGGTTGTGTTTGTGAAGCGGGACGCTGGCCGATACACGGTGCATGCGAAGCGGCCGGACGGTGCGATTGTCGTCATGCCGCCCTCGGACCGTACGTTCCGTGTCCCGCACGACCTGGCTCACTTCGCCGTCGAAGGAGAGCTGGGCATGCGCGACGGGGTGTTCGGGACAGTGATGGCCGGCGGCCTGTTCGACAAGATGCAGATCATCGCCGGGCGCCGCCGTCACGATGACCGGCAGCGGAGCGCTGCCGTGGTCCGCGCCAACACCGCGACACGCGCCGTGGCCGTCGCCGAGGTCTTGGCCGGTGTCGTGCACCGGGCCGTCGAAGCGGGCACGCAGCCAGATCTCTACTCACGCGCATGCGAGCAATGGGGCATCGTGCGACAAGACCCGTTCCCGTTCACACCCGAACAGCTCGCGTCCGCCCGCTGCGGTCTGAGCGAGCTCGCCGAGGAGTGGACGTCTCTTGACACCGGCAGCCAGCTCACCCTGCGGTGGACGGTCCCCGTCGCGCGCCGAGGACGCGGGCGGTAATCCGGCCGTGGCCGAGCCGGTGCCCGCAATGAGCCGCACCGAATCCTCATCACCCTGGTGCGGCACCGGCGGGCCCCTGAACGGATGCCGTCGCGGCGTCCGAGTGAGCGTCGGTGCTCGTTCCTCGACGGCGGACTTGGTCATGGCGTCGAGCGCGGGCCGCCGCTCACATCGGGTGGACGTTCGTACCCGCCGATGATGTCGGCCGCAAGCTCGGCGAAGGTGATCACGGTGTCGTCCTCGTACAGCGGGCCGATGATCTGTGCTCCGATCGGCAGCCCGCCGGGTGTCTTTCCGATCGGCGCGTTCAGCGCTGGCAGACCGGGCAGGGAGGCGTGTGACACCCAGAATGTCTGGCTGTCATAGGGTCGCTCGCCTTCGGGCGTCGTGATCGTGCGCTCGTCGAAGGGTCTGGTGTCGTGGGGGAACGCCGCGGTGAAGTTAGTGGGACACACGAATACGTCGACCTCGTCGAAGTACGTCGCCCAGGCAGCCTGGGATGCCACCCGTCGGTTCGTCTGCTCGATGACTGCTGGCAACGGCGCGAAGTCGTCGCCCGGCTGCTGGAAGGCAAAGAACAACCCGACGTGGAACCCGAACGACTCGGCCTGCCGAGCCGGGTCGACGCCCTCTGGCCATCCTTCGACGATCGTGGCGCCGGCTCGCCCGAGTGCGTCCACGGCTTCGGACAGCGCGGCCCCCACGTCGCTCGAGACCGGAGCGACCGGGTCATCGAGCACGACACCCACCCGGAAGTCCGCCACCCGGCTGTGCCGCGGCGGCGACATGGCCCAGGAGTACGTCTTCGCCGCCGAGCCCTCGGGTCCCGCGGTGACGCCCAGCGCGGTCCGGAGGTCTCCCGCCGACCGCGCGAGCGGGCCGAGGGCGGACATGTACGTCATCGCGCGTGGACCGCCGGGCGTGCCGGGTGGCTGGAAGCCGGTGAGGGGCACGATCTCGGCGCTGGGCTTGAGACCGTAGACGCCGCAGAATCCCGCCGGGATCCGGATCGAGCCGACCAGATCGGACCCGTACTCGAGGAAGGTCATCCCCGCGGACAGGGCGGCGGCCCCGCCCCCGGTCGAGCCGCCCGGCGAGCGGGTCGGGTCCCACGGGTTGTTGGTCGTGCCGTACACCTCGTTGGACGTCTGCCCGAAGTCGGCGAGCATGTAATGCACGTTGGTCGTCCCGACGATGACCGCGCCGGCGTCTCTGAGCCGTCGAACGACCGTGGCGTCGCGGTGCGACACGTGGTCGCGGAACGCGGGGTTCCCCCAGGTGGAGTGCATCCCGAGCACCTCGAGGCTCTCCTTGACGGTCATCGGGACGCCGTGCAGCGGCGCCAGCTGTCCACCCCGGGCGATGACCGCGTCACGCTCTGCCGCCTCCTGTAGCGCGGACTCGGGTCGCAGCTCGACGACGGCGTTCAGCCCCGGATTGACGTCATCGGTCCGCGCCAGCAGCATCTCGGTCAGCTCGCGCGACGAGATCTCGTTGCGACGCAGCATCCTCGCCGCCGCCGCGGCCGATTGAAACAGTGTCTCGTTCACGCCGGCCCCTCGCCGATGACCAGCGGCTCCTGCAGCTCGGTGACCCAGTCCGCGGGGTCAGCGCCGCATCCGTAGTCGAGGTAGAGCTCACGATTGTGACCCGCGGAGCGATGTCCAAACCTGTCGATCCACCGCGCGAGGGTCTGGATGCTCGACATCACGTTGTCCATCGGCCCCCGGTGCACGATGGTCGCGGCCTGCTCGATCCCCGGCAGGTCGACGATCGCGAAACCGTGGCCGTCCCTGGGCTCGGCAGTCACCGGCACCGACGCGTGCACGACGACGGCGCCGTCACCATCGGTGCAGTCCTCGTAATAGGCGATCCCGGGCCCGGACGGCGCCAGGCCGGCTTCTCTCAACCGGCCTGCCAGCTGGTCGTACAACGGTTGGATGACCGGTCCGATCGATTCGGGTTGGAAGCTCTCAGCGGTCGCGCTGAGTTCGGCCACCCGGACCTTCGGTATGCGCTTGATCTGTACGTCCTCGACCGGCACGG
>JBPCOR010000348.1:0-5910 GCA_051000035.1 Mycobacteriales bacterium
GTCGCGACGTAGCCGGTGAGGTAGCGCAGGTCCGCGCCGGGGCTGATCAGCAGCGCGTCCAGCCCGGCGTCGGCGGTGGCCTTGTACGCCCGGTCCAGCCGTCCGGCCGCCGGCATCGTACCGTGAGCTGCGTCGGTCATACCGGCAGATTATCGCGTCAGCGCCGTGGGACGCTTGGCGCGTGACGCTGATGTTGCTCGACTCGGCGGGTCTGTACTTCCGTGCGTTCTACGGCGTTCCGACGTCGGTGACCTCGCCCGACGGCCGGCCGGTCAACGCCATCCGCGGGTTTCTCGACATGACCGCGCGGCTGCTGGCACGCAGCCGGCCAGAGGAGCTGGTCGCCTGCCTGGACGCAGACTGGCGGCCGGACTTCCGGGTCGCCGCGCTGCCTTCCTACAAGGCGCATCGGGTGGCCGTCGACGGCGGTGAGGAGGTTCCCGACGAGCTCGGCCCCCAGGTGCCGGTGCTCATGCGGGTGCTGGACGCGCTCGGCGTGGCGCGGGTCGGCGTGGCTGGCTTCGAGGCGGACGACGTGATCGGCACCCTGGCGGCTCGGGCGACCGGGCCGGTCGACGTCGTCTCCGGCGACCGTGACCTGATGCAGGTCGTGCGCGATGGCGCGCCGGTGCGGCTGCTCTACATCGCCCGCGGCGTGTCGAAGCTGGAGGTGCTCGACGACGCCGGGGTCCGGGAGAGGTACGGCGTCCCCGCCGCGGCGTACGCCGACTTCGCCGTCCTTCGCGGTGACCCGAGCGACGGCCTGCCGGGCGTCGCCGGCATCGGAGCCAAGACCGCAGCCGCGCTGCTCGCGACCTTCGGCTCACTCGAGGCCATCCTGCGGGCCGTCTACGACGGCGTCGAGGACGGCTTCCCGCCGCGGTCGCGTACTCGCCTTGCCGAGGCACGCGACTACCTCGCCATCGCCCCGGGCGTCGTCCGGGTGCGGACCGACGTGCCCATTCCCGGGCACGACGCTGCGCTGCCGAGAGAGCCGGTCGACTCCGGCGTACTGGTCGCTCTCGCCGACGAGTACGGCTTGGACAGCTCGCTGGAGCGCATCCTCGCGGCACTGGCTTAGCGCGCCCCGGTCTGATCCGATCCGTTGGCGGGACCGCTATTTCGTGGCGACGGCGGGGCTCCACTGGTAGTCGCCGCTCTTGCTGATGACCTTGATGTGAATCACGGTGCTGCCGGCATTGCAGTCGAACGTCGCACCGTCGGTGACCTTCTCCCCCGACGGGCAGGCCACGTCGGTCAGCCCCTGCGCCCTGCCTTCTTGGCTGTTCTGAATGTCCGATGCCATCTGCTTGTTGTCGAAGGTCTTCTTGTTGAACACGGTGAGAAACAAGACGACGACTACGACGACGATGACCGCCAAGGCGGCACCGATCGACCCGAGGATGACGCCGGTTTTGGACTTCTTCGGCCGGCCGTACTGCTGGCCGTATTGCTGGCTGTGCGGCGGCTGCTGCGCGGGGTAGCCACCCTGCTGGCCGTAGCCCTGCTGGGCGCCGTAGCCCTGCTGGGCGCCGTAGCCCTGCTGTGCGTCGTAGCCCTGCTGTGCGTCGTAGCCCTGCTGGCCGTAGGCCTGCTGTGCGTCGTAGCCCTGCTGGCCGTAGGCCTGCTGGCCATATTGCTGCTGGCTGGGCTGCTGTTGACCGCTTTCGTAACCCTGCTGGGAGCCCGCGGCGCCGTAGTCCTGCTGGCCGTAACGGGCCGCCTGGTCCGGCTGCTGGCCGCGCTGCTGCTGGCCGCTCTCATAGCCCTGCGTGGAACCTGCAGCGCCGTAGCCCTGCTGGCCGTAGGTGGCCGTCTGGTCCGGCTGCTGGCCGTAGCCCTGCTGGCCGTAGCCGTGCTGGCCCCGATCCTGCTGGCCCCGATCCTGCTGGCCCCGATCCTGCTGGCCCCAGCCCTGCTGCTGGTCCGGCGTCGAGCCGCTCGGGTAACCGAGCTGTTGGGTGGCATCAGACCCGAGGCCGGCGCCGCCCTGATCGCCGCTTCCGGACGGTGTCGCGGGCAGCGCTGTGCCACATCGCACGCAGGTGCGTGAGCCCTCCGCGTTGACCATCGAACACACCGGACAAGTCATCTTTGCTCCCTCTGCTGATCAGTCCCACCGGACTGACGATGGGCGGGTGCGCCGCGGTTCCCACCCGTCCGGGTATGCGGGCTCCCATATTGTGACGCATCGGTCGGCCCGCGGTGCATAACTCGGCGTCGCGGGCCGAGCCGAGACTCGTTCGGGTGACCCGCGCACGTCAGGAGCGGCTGGGTAGGACCGACCACCGGTACCGGCCGGAGTCGGACAGCACGTCGACCTTCACCTGCTCCGTGCGGCCCTGGCGGTCGGTCACCGCGCAGCGGAATGTCGTCCCCGTGGTCCGCGCGCGGCGTGCTCTGGGCACCGGACGGTGGCATGCAACCGCGCGCCGATGGTGCGCACGACAGCCCTCGTGTCGAGGTAGGTCGGCCGGGTCGCCCAGATGGCCAGCCCACCGCCGATCAGGCCGAGCAGCACGACGGCATTGCCGACGATCAGTACCCGCCGGCGCGCCCGCCGCGGAGCGATGTCTGCCCGGCGGCCGGCGAAATGCCGCCGGCGCCGTGGACCCGCCCCGGTGGAGACGGCGCCCTCGGACGGCTGGCTGCCCGGTCGATCCGGCCGGCGCGCCGCCCGCGGGGGCGGTGGGCGGCTCGGCGCAGCGGGGGCATGGGCGGCGCCCGTCTCGAGCGGACCGTTGCAGCGGACACACGCCGGGGCGCCCGGCGGGTTCAGCGTGAGACACGCCCGACAGGTAACACCGTCCTTGTCCGCCACGAGACCATTCTGCGGTCTGCCGCCGGGTCGGTACAGGCCGGCAACAGCCGGGCGGGCCCCGCTCGCCAGGCGACGGTGCCCACCCGGTCCTGACCGCGCCGGTGCGGCCGTTGCATTCGCCCCCACGGCTCATCCCGAGGCGACCACCCCGCGGCGGATGGCCTGGACCGCTGCACGCGCGGTCCTGGCCAGCTCTTTGTCGGCGACCGCGGCGATCTGGTCGAGCAGGTCGATCAGCTGCTTGCACCAGCGAACGAAGTCACCGGCCGGCAGGGCCTCGCGCGCGCCGCCGACGGCGTCGAGTGCGTCCTGCAGCGGTTCGCCACGAGCCCACCGGTACGCCGGCCACCCGAATCCCAGATCGGGGTCGCGGCTGCGCTCGACCTTGTGGCGGCGCTCGTCGGCGGCAATGTCACCGGCGCAGCGCAGGGTGGCAGCTGCGGCGGCGTGCGCCGGGCCCGGAATGCGCGGTGCCGGGTTGGTGTCCCGCCGCGCCTCGTACACCAGGCCGGAGACCACGGCGGCCAGGGCGGCCGGGTCCAGACCGTCCCACAGGTGCTGGCGCAGACACTCGGCCACGAGCAAGTCGGTCTCGGACCAGATCCGGGCCAGGGCCCGACCGGATGCGCTCACCGTGTCCCCGTCGAGATAGCCGCGGTCCTCGAGCAGGTCGCAGACGCGATCGAAGGCGCGCGCGAGCGAGTGGGTCCGCGAGTCGATTCGCTGACGCAGCTTCGCCGTATCCGCACCGAGGCGGCGGTGCCGGTCCGCCCAGCGGGCGTGCTCCTCCCGGTCGGCGCAGCCGTGGCAGCGATGTCGCCGCAGCGCGGCGCGCAGCTGAGTGATCTCGTCCTCGTCCGCCGGCTGCTGTGCGCGCCACCTACCGGTGCGCGCCGGCACGTCCGCGACGTCGAGGGTGCGCAGGCTGGCGGCGAGGTCACGACGGCTGCGGGCCGATCGCACGTCGAAATTCGCCGGGCTCCGCATCCGGCCGAGTGGCTCGAGCGGCCGCGGCACGTCGACAACTGACAGCCGGTGCACCCGCCGGTCGACCGTCAGGACCGTGGGCATCGGGGTGGCCAGGTCGCGATGGGTCGCCGCGTGCGCTGGGACGCGACCGGTGTCGATGACCACGGCGACTCCCGATCGCCGCCCGCCCGATATCCGCACCACGTCGCCGGCGCGCACCTCCTCCAGCGACGCCGCGGCAGCCGCCCGCCGGGCCGCGGCGTTCTCCCGGGCGAGGGCTGCCTCCCGCTCCGAGAGCTGCCGGCGTAGCTCGGCGTACTCGGTGAAAGCCCCGAGATGGCAGTGCATCGCCGCTGCGTATCCCGCCAGTGCCTCCTCGTTGCGGCGCACCTGCGAGGCGAGCCCGACGACCGCGCGATCCGCCTGGAATTGCGCGAAGGAGGAGTCCAGCAGCTCCCGCCCGCGAGACCTTCCGAGCTGGCCGACCAGATTGACCGCCATGTTGTACGACGGACGGAACGAGGACCGCAGCGGATAGGTGCGCGTCGAGGCGAGACCGGCGACCTCGCCCGGGTCCATGCCGGGGGTCCACAGCACGACGGCGTGCCCCTCGATGTCGATACCCCGGCGTCCGGCCCGGCCGGTGAGCTGGGTGTACTCCCCCGGCGTCAGGTCGGTATGGGCCTCGCCGTTGTACTTGACCAGCCGTTCCAGCACGACCGATCGGGCCGGCATGTTGATGCCGAGAGCGAGCGTTTCGGTCGCGAAGACCGCGCGCACCAATCCGCGAACGAACAGCTCCTCGACGGTCTCCTTGAACGCCGGAATCAGCCCCGCGTGGTGGGCGGCGATGCCGCGCTGCAGGGCATCGCGCCAGTCCCAGTATCGGAGCACCTCGAGGTCGGAGTCCTCGAGGTGCCGGGTGTGGTCGTCGATGATCGCCCGGATCGCATCCTGCTCATCGGCGGTGGCCAGGCGCAGCCCCGAATAGACACACCGGTGGACCGCTGCGTCGCACCCCGCCCGGCTGAAGATGAAGTAGATCGCCGGCAGCAAGCCCTCGCGGTCGAGGGTCTCGATGACATCGGCGCGGTCCGGGGGGCGGAAACCGCGCGGCCGGCGGTCGTGGTGCGCGGTGCCCCGCCGCGGCGGCGGCAGGCTGATGCGCCGCTCCTGTTCGCGGATCGCCCGGGTCAGGGCCGGCTCGACGTCGGCTCCCGCGGACGTCGCCGCGCCGCCGGCGAACAGGTCGAAACGGCGGCGCCCGACGAGCATGTGCTGCCACAACGGCACCGGCCGGTCCTCGCTCACGACCACCGTGGTGTGGCCGCGGACGGTGACCAGCCAGTCGGCGAACTCCTCGGCGTTGCTGACCGTCGCCGACAGCGACACCAGCGTGACCGACTCCGGCAGGTGGATGATCACCTCCTCCCAGACCGCACCCCGGAGGCGGTCGGCGAGGTAGTGCACCTCGTCCATGACGACGAACCCGAGCCCGGGCAGCGCGGGCGAGCCGGCGTAGAGCATGTTGCGCAGCACCTCGGTGGTCATCACGACCACCGGTGCGCCGGAATTGACGGCGTTGTCACCGGTGAGCAGGCCGATCCGGTCCGCGCCGTGCGCCGCGACCAGGTCGGCGTACTTCTGGTTGGACAGCGCCTTGATCGGCGTGGTGTAGAAGCATTTGCGGCCCGAGCGCAGGGCCAGGGCGACGGCGAATTCCCCGACGACGGTCTTGCCGGCGCCGGTGGGCGCGCATACCAGCACGCCGTCGCCGTCCTCGAGCGCGTGGCAGGCGCGGCGCTGGAAGTCGTCGAGCTCGAAGTCATAGGTGCGCGCGAAGTCGGCGTACGCCGGATAGCTCCCCCGCTCGCGCGCATGCGCATAGCGCCCCGCCGGCGAGCCCATGCCGCCCAGGTTACGGGCGCCCGGGTGCGGCGCCGCGCGCGAGTCGCGACCTCAGCCGGGGTACGGCGGGCCACCGGCCGGCACGATGACTCGCAGCGCCGCGGCTCGGCAGGTCGCCGTCAGCGGCAGGTCGCCGAGCCGCTCGCCGTCGGCGTACGCGCTGACGCCGGCGGCGGCGAGCCGCACCTCGCGGCCGCGCAGGGTCGTCACCG
>JBPCOR010000354.1:0-6575 GCA_051000035.1 Mycobacteriales bacterium
TTCGCGACGCTGCACGACGGGCTGGGCGACCTGCCGGCGGCGGTGGCAGCGGCCTCCGGCGCCGAGATCCTGCTCGGTACGGCGGTGTGTGACATCACCCGCACGGCAGCCGGTTTCCGGCTGCTGACCGGTCCGGTGCCGGGGCGGCACTACGTCGATGCGGACGCGGTCGTGCTCGCCGTGCCGGCCGGCAAGTCCGCGAGTCTGCTGCGATCCACCGCCCCGGCCGCGGCCACGGAGCTCGCGGGGGTCGAGTATGCGAGCATCGCCCTGGTGACTCTCGCCTACCGGCCGGGCAGCACACTTCCGGCTGGCAGCGGCGTCCTGGTGCCGTCGACCGAGGGCCTGGCGATCAAAGCCATCACGTTCACGACCCAGAAGTGGCCGCATCGCGGAGGCGGTGCGGTGCTGCTCCGCGCGTCGGTGGGCCGCCACGGCGACGAGCGGGTGCTGCAGCGCTCCGACGGGGAGCTCGCGGCGGTGGTCGCCGAGCAGGTCGCGCTGACCACCGGGATCGGCTCGCCGCCGATCGACCGCCTGGTGACGCGGTGGGGCGGCGCACTGCCGCAGTACGCCGTCGGGCACCTCGACCGGGTCGCCCGGATCCGGGCGGCCGTCGACGGGGTGCCGGGGCTGGCCGTCTGTGGCGCGGCCTACGACGGGGTCGGCGTACCAGCCTGCATCCGCACCGGCGAGCAGGCCGCGGCACGGATCGCCGCCCACCTCACCTCGGTCGCGGCCGCCGGGGGACAATCGGATCATGGCTGAGCAGAACACCGGACGAACCGGCGAACCGGCGACCGGCGGGCGGGTCGACGGCAAGCGCGCGCGGGAGCTGAACAACGAGATCCGCTACACGATGTGGTCGGTGTTCAGGGCCCGTACCGATGACGTGCGGCTCGCTCACGGTGACCGGTCCGTCGTCGCTGACGAGGTCACCGACCTCTTCGATGCCCTGGGCGCCAAGGACGTCGTGGTCCGCGGGACGTATGACGTCGCCGGCCTGCGGGCCGACGCGGACTACCTGATCTGGTGGCATGCGGCGCAGGCCGAGGACCTGCAGGAGGCCTATTCCCGGCTGCGCCGGACCAGGCTCGGGCAGGCCAGTGCGCCGGTGTGGTCGGTGCTGGCGCTGCATCGGCCGGCGGAATTCAACAAGAGCCACGTGCCGGCATTCCTCGCCGGTGAGGAGCCGAAGCGGTTCGTCTGCGTCTATCCCTTCGTCCGGTCCTACGAGTGGTACCTGCTGCCCGACGACGAGCGCCGCTCGATGCTCGCCGAGCACGGCGTCATGGCCCGCGAGTACCCAGACGTCCGGGCCAACACCGTGTCCTCGTTCGCGCTCGGGGACTACGAGTGGATCCTGGCGTTCGAGGCCGATGAGCTGCACCGCATCGTCGACCTGATGCGACACCTGCGCGGCGCGCAGGCACGACGGCACACCCGCGAGGAGACGCCGTTCTACACCGGCACCCGCAAGCCGCTCGCCGAACTCGTCGCCGCCTTGCCCTGACGTAGACCTGGAACGCGGGAAAGTCGCGAACGTCGAGAGTCGCGACATCCCATCCACGGGCGGTCGCGGCGATGATCAGTTCCCGCCGGCCGATGAGGGTGCCGGCACCGGCCGGTTGCGCCCACACACCCGAGCTCCAGGACCGCGCTGAAGCGCTTGCCGCCGCGAACTCCGCTCAGTGCCCGACGCCGATGTCGAAGACGTTGCCCTCTGGGTCGGCGAGCGTGGTCCAGGCTGTCGCGTGCTCGTCGAAGTCACCGACGTGGGTCGCGCCGAGCCCGATGGCTCGAGACACCCGCTGGTCGCGGTGTGGTGAGAGCAGGTCCACGTGCACGGAATTCTTTGGCCTGCCGCCGTCCGCCTGGGGGACCTTGAGGAACATCAGGTCAACGTGCGGTGGGCCGGTCCGGTCCCTCGTCCGGCCGACGCTGGCGAAGTACGGGCTCGCGCCCGGATCGACCTCGGCGTGCTGGGTCGGCCCGACGGGCCAACAGATCTCGGTCCGGTACGTTGCCGGGTCATCGCGTTCGGCCGGCCCGGCGAGGTAGATCTCCCGGATCGGCTCCGCCAGCGTACGGTCGTGCTCGGCGACGTGCGACCCCAGCGCGCCGTACGTGCGGACCGCGTCGCTGAACGGCCCGCGGTGTAGGGCAACGGCGAACCTGCCGCCGGGGATCATCGTCGTCTCGATCTCGGCCGGTTTGCCCGCGCCGGTTGGCATCGCGACGAGTGCGACGACCTCGCCCTCGTCGGCTTCGAAGAAGCCGGTCGAGTACGTCGCGCCGGGCGGGCCTGTCGGCGTTGCTCCGCTGTGGGCGACCGCCCCGAACAGGGGCGGCATATGCGGCGTCGCACCAGCCGGCGATGCGGGCTCTGGTGACCCTGCCCCGCACGACGAAGGCCTGCTGGTCGGCGATGCTGCGGTAATCGACCTCGATCGGTGCGGCGGCAGCGGCCAGCAAAGCTTGCAATTCGGCCACCACCTGCCGGGTGCGGGTGAGCCGATACGCCATGCGTTCCAGATGGCGGCGGATCGCTGCGTCGCGGGCGGTGTGGTCGGATGCCCGCAGAAGCTCGCGCACCCGCGGTAGCGGCATATCGAGGCTCGCGCAACCGCCGGATCAGCGCTGCCGGGCTGACCTGCGCGGTCGTGTGGCGACGGTATCCGCAACCGGGTCGATCCGGTCCGGGACGAGTAGCCCGGCATCGTGATAGTGGTGCAGCGTCTTCACGCTCAGGTGCGTCAGCCGGGAGAACTCCCCGATGGGTACCGAAGCAGCCATGACCGAAGCCTGTACTGGCCGGCTACCGGAGGCTCAAGCAGCACCGCAGATCCGACCGGCCGCGACCGCGGTTGCGATGGGGCCGGTCAGCTCTTCGCCGGCTCGAGGGTGAGGGAGATGGAGTTGATGCAGTAGCGGTCGCCGGTCGGCGTCTGCGGCGCGTCGTCGAAGACATGCCCGAGATGCGAGCCGCAGGTCGCGCAGCGCACCTCCGTGCGCACCGCCCCCAGCGTCCGGTCGCTGTGCAGGGTGACCGCGGCTGATTCGCTCGGCTTGAAGAAGCTCGGCCAACCGCAGTGGGATTCGAATTTGGTGTCGCTGCGGAAGAGCTCGGCGCCGCACGCGCGGCAACGGTAGACCCCGGTCGTGGTGGTGTCGACGTACTCGCCGATCCCCGGCCGCTCGGTGCCTGCCTGGCGCAGCACGGCGTACTCCTCCGGGGAGAGCTGGGCGCGCCACTCGTCGTCGGTCTTGTCCACCTGTGAGGTCATGCTGCCACGATACGTCGTGCCGCGCGTGTTTCACGGCGTCAGCGACCGAAGCGAGCCGTCAAGTCGTTGTCCACAACCGGCGAGCCGGTCCACAGGCGCGGCGCCGCGATCCGCCGGCGTCAGCGGCGGCACCGATCATGTCGGCATGCGGACGCCGCGTGGTCTCACCAGCTCGGCCGCGGTCGTCGCCTCGGCGCTGGTGCTCGCCGGCGCCTCCGTCGGCGCGGTGGTGGGCGTGCAGACCCGGGGCCGGTCGACGCTCGCACCCGCGGCCGCCGATCGGTCACCGCCCCGACCGGTTGCCGCGACGCGGGCGCGGGTTGAGTCGGTCGTCGACGGCGACACGGTGAAGCTGCGCCACGGCGGCGGCATCGTCACCGTCCGGCTGCTCGGGCTGGACACCCCCGAGACCCACGACCCGCGCAAGCCGGTGCAGTGCTTCGGCCCGCAGGCCGCCGCCCGGGCGGTACAGCTCCTCTCCGGCGCCTCGGTGTGGATCGCCGCCGATCCCGGCCAGTCCCGCCACGATCGGTACGGGCGCGAGCTCGACTACCTGTGGCTCGCCGACGGTGTGCTCTACGACTGGCTGATGATCCGGGACGGCTTCGCGCACGAGTACGTCTACGGCACGACGCCATACGTCTACCACGCAGCGTTTCACGCGGCGGAGGCCGACGCCCACCGTGGCCGGCTGGGCCTGTGGTCACCGGCGACCTGTCGCGGCGACACCACCAGGCCGGCGACGGGCTACGGCGCGACCCCGAGCGCCGCCCGGTCACCCCCGTGACCGGACGGCTCCCGGGGCCGGCGCACGGCCCCGGCGGGCGATCAGCCGATGTCGAGGCGGACGACCTGTGGTTCGTGGTCGCTGATCTGGTCGGCGAACTCGCTGTTGATGTGCACTACCTGGTAGTGATATTTCGACAGCGCCGGGCTGAGCAGGATGTGGTCGAGCACCTCGGAATTGCCCTGGTAGACGTAGGTGTACCGCTGTGTGATCGGCAAGGTGGAGGGCAGGTCGACCAGCGCCTCGCCGCGGGTCAGGATCTTCGTGGTGGCGGAGAAGTCGAAGTCGTTGAGGTCTCCGACCACGGCGATCGCGGCCTTCGGATCGGCGCCCTCGATCTGGTTGACGAACCGGCGTACGAGCGTTGCCTGCTGCACGCGTTGCGTTGCCGAGGACGTGGCCGGCGGCTGGTAGCGGCCGAACAGCGGCTGGTCGCCGAGCTTGGCGTCGAAGTGGTTGGCGATGACGAATACCGTCTGGCCGTCGAAGCTGAACTGACCCGCGAGCGGCTTGCGGCTGTTCGCCCAGGCGGCATCGGTCGGGTCGATCCGCCCGGGGGACAGGGTGAGGTACGGCGCTCCCGCCCGATTCTTCGCGACCGCTGTCGGCGCCGTCGCCGTCGCGGTGCCGCGATGGACGAAGGCAAGGCCGCGGTCGGTGCGGTAGAGGAAGACCTGCCGGATGTTGCCGCCGGGCTGCCCACCGTCCTGGTCGTTGGCCGGATCGATCTGCGCCCATTGATACGTCGGCCCCCCGGCCGCGGTGATGGCTCCGGTGAGCTTCTGCAGCGTGACGTCCGCGGCGACCACTCCGTCGTCGGTCGCGCCGTCGTTGTCCTGGATCTCCTCCAACGCCAGGATGTCCGGTGCCGCGAGGTTGGTGAGGGCGTACTGCGCGAGCGTGTCGAACTTGCTCTGCGGGTCACTCGGGGCGAGGTTCTCGACGTTGAACGTGGCGACCGCGAGCTGCTTATCGGTGGCCGGGGTGGCCACCTGCCGCTGCAACCCGCCGGAGAGCAGGGTCGGGGAGGTGGTGGCGATCAGTTCGAAGTTGTCGAAGGCGTAGTCGATCACGCCGACGGTGGCGCCCGGGAAGCGGTCACCGACATTGGCCGCCGGCACGTCGGCGAGAGTTGAGGTGAGGACGACCCGTTCGGGGTTGAAATCGTCGGACTGCGCGACGATGCCGCCGCGGGTGGTCCGCACGGTCGACCCGCGCGGCACGATCGTGGTCTCGCCGAACCGGTTGGTCGGGCCGACCACCTGCGCATTGCCCAGCTCCACCCGCATGCCCTCGAGCGACTCCCAGAAGTCGATGCCGTGCTTGCCCGGGTTGAAGGTCCCGGACGTCTCGACCGAGCCGTGCACTCCGGACTCGATGACCCGGCTCGGCGGGACGCGACCGCCCAAGCCGACGAGGGTGGGCGCGGGGACCGCGACGCCGTGCGCGATGACCGTCACTGTCGGCGCCGACAGCTCGGTGGTCGACAGGTCGTTGGCGGACGGGCGGTACTCGGTGACTGTCGCATCCACGGTGACCGAGTCACCGACAGCGACCGCCGGCGCGGAGCCGGAGTAGACCGCGATCCCCTCGCTCGTCGCGGCTGCGCGGTCCGGCTGCGGATCCTGCATCCAGAACTCCCGTACGCCGACGGCGGTGACGACGCCCGGCACGGCGAGCACCTTCGTGCCGACGTAGGGCGATACGTGCGTTGCGCCCTGGATGTCGTGGATGGCGAGGCCGGTTGTGCCGCCCCCGCCGCCGCCCCCGCCACCACCGGTGTTGCGGGGGTCCGGGCTGCCGGTGCTGAAGTCGGCGGCGTTGTCGTCGGTGTCGGTCGCACCGGCAGCCGCCCGTACATCAGCGGTCGTGTTGGACGGCGCCGGCGCCGGGTGGGCGCCCTCCGCGTCGTTCGCGGCGCAGTAGCCGACGAAGTCGTGCACGCCCGCCGCGGCGGCGCACTGGGTGCCGCAGGTCAGCGCGGCGGCGTTCTCGACCAGGGCTATCTTGCCGGCCGTGGCGGACGTGGGAATGGCCCCGGTGGCATCCGGCGTGGGCCGCGGCGTCGACCCGCCGCTGCCGGCCGCCTCGGCGATGAGGTAGTGCGCTCCGACCGGGACGCTGCCCGACAGGGGTGTCACCTGCCAGCTCGACCCGGTCCCGCTGGCGTACTGCACCGACCAGCCGGACAGGTCGACCGCGCTCGGGCCGTGGTTGTCGAGCTCGACGAAGTCGTTGGTCAGGGTGGCGCCGGAGTTGCCCCCGCCGCCGTAGACCTGGCTGATGGTGACGTCGGGCGACGCCGCGCTTGCCGGCGCGGAGACCGCGAGCACGGCGACCCCGGCCGCGATGACGATGGATGCGGGCAGTGCGACGAGGCGCTTGCGGTGCATGAAACCTCCAGGCAGGGGCGCCGACGGTCGGCGTCGGGAGTGGGCCGACCAGCTTTGTAACACGCCATCGGGGGACCGGCGAGGGGCGCGAGAGCTCCGGACGGTGAA